>NZ_DDNS01000011.1:9119-9980 GCF_002341255.1 Psychrobacter sp. UBA2514 | reverse complement strand
AAACGCTCTAAATGTTAATGGCTGAGCCTTCAAAAGGCTCATAGTAAGGCCATATCCAACATTTATTATAAAAATAGTCCCATCAATAATATGATTGCACACCTTATAATCGCTCGTATTTACGTACCTGCACTGATTGATAAAAACTTGCTTTATGAGTGCGCAGACACCATATGACTGTGATACGCTTTTATCAGACATTTCTATAAGACATCAAAGGACAGCCAATATGGATAGCAACACCAACTATGATAATGGCCTCAAGGTACGCACAGAAGTGATGGGTGAAGCACATGTCAAACGCTCGCTTGATACGGCGACTGGATTTACTCAGCCGCTGCAAGACTGGATTATAGAGCACGCGTGGGGCAGCACATGGCAAGATGAGTCAGTACTACCACGCAAATATCGCTCACTGATTACCATTGCTTTTTTAATTGCGCAAAAAAGCCCAAATGAGTTAAAAGGACATATCAGAGGCGCGATTAATAATGGCGCTAGCGTCGCTGAGATTCGCGAAGTGCTGATGCATAGCCTCCCATACTGCGGCGCACCTGCCACGCAAGAAGCGTTTCGCGCGGCTATCGAAGTGTTTAATGAGATGGGTATAGATATTGACAACTTAAACAAAAAGCCATAGCACAAAAGGTTGAATAATAAACCCTGAGCGCAATATCTGTTATAATAAAGACACCTATAAAGCATGCTGATAATTCCATAAACCCTTATACTATAAAGGGTTAAGAGATCATTGATTATGACTACTGCCGTACAAACCCATATTCCTGCGCCAAGAGTAAAACCAAAAAAAGCCATTCAAGGTGAAAAGCTGCGTGGCTACGATAAAGTCGCCCGCATCCC
>NZ_DDNS01000011.1:8766-8999 GCF_002341255.1 Psychrobacter sp. UBA2514 | reverse complement strand
ATTAAAGTAATCCCGACAGTCGAAGCGAAGAAAAAGCCGGATTGGATTCGAGTAAAAATGTCCTCACCTGCCGAGGTGGCGCGTATCAAAGCCAAACTACGCGAACAAAAGCTCTATACTGTTTGTGAAGAAGCCGCTTGCCCGAATCTTGCGCAGTGCTTTGGTGACGGCACCGCCACCTTTATGATTATGGGTGATATCTGTACTCGCCGCTGTCCGTTCTGTGATGTCGG
>NZ_DDNS01000011.1:7533-8648 GCF_002341255.1 Psychrobacter sp. UBA2514 | reverse complement strand
CGCTGTCCGTTCTGTGATGTCGGTCATGGTCGTCCGAACGAGCTTGATAAAGATGAGCCGCGCCACACTGCTGAGACCATTCAAGGCTTGGGTCTTAAATACGCCGTGATTACGTCTGTTGATCGCGATGATCTAAAAGATGGCGGTGCTGGACATTTTGTAGAAGTGCTAAACGAGTCAAGAGCGCTTAGCCCAAACTGCTTAATTGAAATCCTTGTACCCGATTTCCGTGGTCGTATGGACATTGCATTGGACTTACTGACAGAGACCGCGCCAGATGTGTTTAACCACAATATTGAAACCGTGCCACGTCTATACAAAGCCTTCCGTCCAGGTTCTGATTATCAGCATTCACTCGACTTGCTCAAGATTTATAAAGAGCGCCGTCCTGATATCGCGACCAAATGCGGCTTTATGGTTGGGCTTGGCGAGACCGAAGAAGAGGTCTATGCGCTACTTGATGATCTAAAAGCGCATGATGTCGATATGATTACGATTGGACAATATCTACAGCCTAGTAAGAACCATGCCCCTGTTGACCGTTATGTCCATCCAGACGAGTTCCAACGCTATATGGACTACGGCAAAAAGATTGGCTTCTTTAGCATTTGGGCAGGCCCAATGGTACGCTCAAGCTACTTTGCTGATCGTCAGTACTATGGCGAAGATTGCCCAGCACCTATCCGCAGCAAAAAAGCATTAGAAGCGGAAGGCAAACTTGGCTGCTAATTGCTGATTTGATTGTTGTTAAACCAATATCAAAGTACTAAAGATAATAGCTAAAAATATAAAAGGGTGAATAACATATTTTGTTATTCATCCTTTTTTATGACTTACTCTAATATCAGTGGCTAAAACTAAACAATCACTGTCGGCGTTGGTGCCGCACTTGTCTTTATATTGAATACCGCAATGCTAAGTACAATCACACCGCCTACGATACCTGTCATCAACTCAGGATAAATCAATAACAAGGCACCAATCGCTAAGATGATACGGGTTATGGTATTCATCTCACCTCTGAAGTACCCCTCAAGCGCTGAGCTTAATGCAATCACACCTGTCACTGAGGTCACAACGACTGTGATAATATCCAAAATAGGCGGTAGCGGGAA
>NZ_DDNS01000011.1:6975-7429 GCF_002341255.1 Psychrobacter sp. UBA2514 | reverse complement strand
TCCAAAATAGGCGGTAGCGGGAAATCTTTTGCCGTGACAGCCAGCCCCGTCGGATCTATCATGAGCATCGTCGGACTATAAATAAACATAAATGGTACGATAAATCCGGCAAGTGCCAGTTTGAGCGACAAGAACCCTGTTTTCATCGGGTCGCCACCGGATATACCCGCACCAGCAAAAGCAGCCAGACACACAGGCGGAGTAATATTGGCAAAGATACCAAAGTAGAAGACAAACATATGCGCTGACAAGATTGGAATATCAAACCCTGCCAATGCCGGGGCTGCCATGGTCGCGGTAATGATATAGGCAGGAATAGAAGGTAGCCCCATACCCAAGACCATTGAAGCTAACATCGTCAAAATAAGCGTAAAGAACAATGACCCTGCGCCTAAGGTCACGATAGAAGATGTCATTACCGTACCAAAGCTGGTCAGACTGACCACACCAATGA
>NZ_DDNS01000011.1:6378-6866 GCF_002341255.1 Psychrobacter sp. UBA2514 | reverse complement strand
GACTGGCGCGCACCGTCTTCTAATGCACCCAAAATATCAGAGAAGCTCATACGTGTTTCAGCACGTAGCATACTGATTACCACGGTAAAACCAATCGTATAAGCAGCTGCATATCCCACAGGTACATTTCTGATTAATAAGAAAATCAAAAAGACAATCGGTAATAGCATGTGACCGCGAGCTTTTAACACTTCTTTTACCGCGGGTAAGCTCTCTTTGGCGATACCTTTTAGGTCACGACGTCCAGCGCGAAAGTGCACTTGTGCAATGACCCCTAAGTAGTACAATATCGCAGGCAATAAAGCGGCAAGCGCAATCGTACTATACGGCAGACCAGTGGTCTCCGCCATAATGAACGCACTGGCTCCCATAATCGGTGGCAAAATCTGTCCGCCAACCGAGGCACTGGCCTCAACCGCGCCTGCAAAATCTTTATGATAACCAACCTTTTTCATCAATGGAATGGTAAAGGCACCCGTACTTACCAC
>NZ_DDNS01000011.1:5929-6201 GCF_002341255.1 Psychrobacter sp. UBA2514 | reverse complement strand
ATACTGCCCATAAAGCCACTAGAAATCACCGCGACTTTTGCAGGTCCTCCTTTTTTGTGACCTGCGATGGCTAATGCCAAATCATTAAACAGCTGTCCCATTCCTGAGCGTGCCAAGAATGCACCAAAGAGAATGAACAAAAAGATAAAGGTCACTGACGCGCCAATCGCAACAGAATAAAGACCTTCGGTTTTTAGGAATAATTGACCAAAAATATCGCCCATGTCATAAGGACGAGTCAGCAATCTATCAGGCATGAAATCCATGTGACT
>NZ_DDNS01000011.1:4786-5791 GCF_002341255.1 Psychrobacter sp. UBA2514 | reverse complement strand
ACAAACGGATAGGCCAAAAATATCCCTGCCAATATTGGCAAAATCCAACCGGTGATACGGCGACTGCCTTCTAGCACACAGACCACCGTGATCAGCGAAAATATCACGTCAAGCGGATTGGCCATGCCACCACGTGAGGTCACAATGTCTTGATATTCGTAGATCAAATAGCTCATACCAGATAAAGACAATAAAAACCAAATCCAGTCATACCAAGCGACTCGACTGCGACTGCTATTTTTACTGGCGGGAAAAATCAAGAAAATTAAGGCAAAACCAACACCGACGTGTACAGAGCGCTGTAGCAATGCAGGCATCGGGTTAAAGGTAATATAAAGATGAAAAAGTGAATAGAGTATACAAATACCAGCAATGAAATACTTTACTGGCCCTTGCGTAATATGACGTGTGATTGACTCTCGGTCATATTTTTCCAGTACTGCTTTGTTGATCGCATCTGCATCAGCATCTTTATCAACATTGGCATCTGGCGTGGTATTCACGCTACCGTGATCCGTCACTTGGGAGTTCATGACACAAGTCCTTTTTAAATCTATCAATTAAACCATACGTCTTAGGCATGATCACCACTTCAGAATAATCCGGCACCCACTGATGAATCAAAAAACGGTGACCAGTATAATCGATCTCGCCTTTGGTCAGTCTAGAGACTACCCAATTTAGGCTAGGTAGTTTTTCATTGATTTGGTAACCCAGATAGCCAAGTTTTTGTATGGGGGCCAGGGGTTCGGTCGAAGGCGTACCAGCACCAAATGCTTCAAAGTATGTGGTGGTGAGGAGTAGCATAGCCTCTTCTGTGCTGCTTTTTTCTATGCGTTGGTACTGCTCTTCCCACCACTGCTTTTCTACAGAATGTATCCAGCGCAGCTGAAAGTCAGGGTCAGTGAAATAACATACCTTGTCGTCGCTACCCGCTATCGCAACACGCACTTCGACCACAGACTGACGCGCGACACCTATCCATAGGGTCAAAAAAACCAGCGC
>NZ_DDNS01000011.1:4400-4661 GCF_002341255.1 Psychrobacter sp. UBA2514 | reverse complement strand
GCGCCAGTCGATAACCATAATAAATTATTTGGCGGCTTGTTCGTCATAGTACTTTTTAGCGCCAGGATGGATTGGGGCAACCATACCGTCACGAGCGGTTTCTAAACTGATATCGTTGGCCGCTTGGTGTGCCGTTTTTAGACCGTCCAGATTATCAAATAACGCCTTAGTCAATTTGTAGCCATCAGATTCAGACAGATCAGAGTTCACCAATAGCGCATTCATGATTGCGGCAGTTGGAATCGCAGCATCATTGCCATA
>NZ_DDNS01000011.1:3363-4386 GCF_002341255.1 Psychrobacter sp. UBA2514 | reverse complement strand
TAAGGCTTGGTTGCAATGATTTCTTTTAGCTTGTCTTGATCAATAGTAACCAACTGCAAATCCACGCCTTGCTCTAGCTCCATAAGCGATGAGTTTGGCAGACCACTACTAAAGAATGCGGCTTCAATCTTGCCCGCTTTCATACCATCAGCTGCTTCAGCAAAGCCCAAGTAATCGACAGTGATGTCATCATAAGTGATACCAAACCCTTCTAGTAGGGTTCGCGCATTGACTTCGGTACCAGAGCCTTGATCACCAACTGCGATGCGCTTGCCTCTCAAATCTTCAATATTTTTGATACCCGTGTCTTTCGTGGTCACGATTTGCACGACGTTAGGATACAAAACGGCAATTTGCTGGATGTTGTCAATAGGCTTATCGAAGTTATTTTTGCCTTCGACCGCGTCCGTGACCACATCACTGAGCGCCAAGACCATATCGACTTTGCCTTGGGTCAATAGATTGACGTTTTCGACCGATGCGCCCGTGGTTTGTGTCTTTGAGTTAACGCCAAAGTTTTTTACATAGACTTCGGACAATGCAGTGCCGATGATGTTATAAGGGCCAGACGCACCGCCTGTGGCAATGGTTAGGAACTTAGTATCGAGTGTATCGGTAGCCGCATCAGCTGACGTACTATCCGCAGCAGCCGTCTCATTGCCTTCTGAGCTTGGCGATGAGCAGGCGGTTAAGCCTAGCATGGCGCTTAATATCGCTGAAAAAAGTAAGGGAGATTTTAGAGAAGTGAGCATTAAGTTCATCCTTGAAATAATCGATTTAATACAATAAACGGCATTAATATATAGGTATTAATCCGTTACACCTGAGTAATAATATAGCAATTTTTGTGATAAATAAACAAAAGACTGTTTTCTCTTTTGCTTTCAATGCCTTATATTTCAAGCTTTTTGAGAAAATACTTGCATCTTTTATCATAGCCAAAACTTATATTGTTTCGCTATGTGAAACTTAGTTTCAACTTTATTTAACCAAATTTCGATGCTGTTGTAAACCTTTATCACG
>NZ_DDNS01000011.1:2412-3168 GCF_002341255.1 Psychrobacter sp. UBA2514 | reverse complement strand
AACCTCGCTTGAAGTATGACATAGATATTAAGTTCTAGTAATATAGGTTTCAGTCTTGTCCAGTGTTCATCTTTGAGCATGGTGCGAGGCATAGCGAACGATATCTTTTTTGTGTGAGGACTTAAAGATTAACCGTTCGCTATTTTTTGCCATTAATTTGTCGCCAATGTTTAACACTACTAAGATTATCTACGCCATTTTCGATTATTTTCATAATCCAGTATTCACTTTATAAAAAAATAAGGCCACGAATGGCCTTATTTTTTCAATAGCTACTTTTGATAATAAGGATAATCGCTATAGCCTATTTCCGTGCCACCATACATTGTGGCTGGATCTACCTCATTGAGCGGCCAATGATGAGCTATGCGCTCTGGTAAATCAGGATTAGCAATAAAAGGACGACCAAAAGCAAATAAATCTCCATAACCTTTAGATAACATATTGAGCGATTTCTCTACAGTGTATTTTCCCGCATAAATAATACGTCCTGAAAACTCAGCTCTAACCGCTTGATAAAAGGGCTCTGGTAAATCAGGTGCATTATCCCAATCAGCTTCTGCAATGGACAAATAAGCGATGCCCGCTTTCTCAAGTACTTTAACCGCTTCAATATAAGTATGATGAGGATCTGATTCTACCAGCCCCAAGTACACACGATCCTCACCGGTACTAGCAAACAAAGGCGCAAAACGGACGCCTAAACGATCAGCACCGACCACATCACTCACAGCAGCAACCACTTCTTTTAGGAAC
>NZ_DDNS01000011.1:1743-2249 GCF_002341255.1 Psychrobacter sp. UBA2514 | reverse complement strand
CAGCAACCACTTCTTTTAGGAACCGCAAACGATTCTCTAGCGAGCCACCATACTGGTCATCACGTTTATTGCTATGCTCAGAGATAAACTGGTTCACTAAATAACCATTGGCACAGTGCAGTTCTACCCCATCAAAACCCGCTTCTAAGGCGTTGCGAGCGGCTTGAGCGTACATCGTTATCAACTCGCTCACCTCTTCTGTGCTCAGTGCCCGCGGCTCACTTGGATCAGCTAAAGCACCTTCGCCTGGACCTGTTTCAATGAATACTTTGACATTATCAGCAGTAATAGCAGAGGGCGCTACAGGCTGATTTTGGTTGGGTTGTAAGCTAGTATGAGACACACGGCCAACGTGCCATAGCTGAGCAAAAATAATACCGCCCTTGGCATGTACCGCTTGCGTGATTTTTTTCCAGCCTTCAATTTGTGCTTGCGTATGAATACCTGGCGTCCATGCATAACCTTGGCCTCTGGGTTCGATCTGTGTCCCCTCCGTCACCATAAAG
>NZ_DDNS01000011.1:378-1584 GCF_002341255.1 Psychrobacter sp. UBA2514 | reverse complement strand
GTGTCCCCTCCGTCACCATAAAGCCTGCAGAAGCACGCTGGGCATAATAACTTGCCATTAAATCATTAGGAATATTGCCAGGTTGCTTGCTACGAGAGCGCGTCAATGGTGGCATCACAATACGATTTTTAAGCGTATAAGGCCCAAGTTTTACAGGCGAAAACAGTGCACTGGTATTAGGAATAGTTTGTTTCATAACATTCTCTTTTATAGCAAACAGATAGGCTTATTACTTGAAATTTATCCGTTGTTTTAAGGTTTGATTGATCACTTAAGTAATATGAGTAATCATAAAGTTTTAGAGGTACAATTAGAAACAACGTTTTCTTGTTGAAGATACAATTATTAATGGTACAAATGATGAATGGTATAAATCGGCTTGATATCAAACAGCTCAGAGTGCTACAGGCATTGCTTGATCTAAAGAACCTATCAAAAGTTGCACGCAAAATGGGCTTAACCCAACAAGCTATTAGTGAGCAGCTGCGTAAGCTACGTGATCTATTTGATGATCGTCTGTTTATTCGTCAAGGAAATAGCATGGTGCCCACACCAAAAGCACTATCGATGCAGCAACCTATTAACGATATATTAAGACAGTTAGAGGTGCTCTTGGAGCCGGATGTGTTTACGCCGCAAACCTATAAAGGTGTTTTTACGATTAGTGTGACCGATTATGCGACGCAGGCATTATTACCGCAGTTGTTTAATCTAACGCGCCGTGAAGCGCCTAACTTAAAATTGATAGTGCGAGATTTTGCCTCAGACAACATCAATCAGCTTATTGCAGCAGGCGAACTTGATTTACTGCTTACCTTTCCAGAGTTTATCCCTGATAATTTATCTTATGTCACTTTGTTTGAAGAACAACATTTATGCATTACAGGTTATAAAAACGAGTTCGCAACAAAGGTGTTAACACTGGCACAAATTGCAGCACACCCGCAGCTGGTGGTATCGCCTTCGCGTGCCAACTTGCGCGGTTCTCATGATCAGTGGTTTGCCGAAAAAGGGCTTAAGCGAAACATTGTGATGTCAGTGCCTAGCTTTTCAGCTGTGCCAGATATTTTGCATACCACTGACATGATTGCTTTTTATCCCGCGCGACTACTGCCAAACAGTAAAGTTAAAGCGCTTAAAGTAGAAGCCTTACCGCCTACCTTTAAGATAATAGCCGCTTGGCATCCACGTACCAATGACAGTGGC
>NZ_DDNS01000011.1:0-215 GCF_002341255.1 Psychrobacter sp. UBA2514 | reverse complement strand
ATCCACGTACCAATGACAGTGGCATTCACCGTTGGCTAATCGAGCAATTACGAGATTTATAATGGGTAGGAGTAGTTAGTATAGTCAATCCCACCTAAAAATGTTATAAACTAACTATCAAATTCAATTGTTATTATAAAGACCATGACTTACTCTCTAGATTTTCGCAAACAAGTACTAAAAAGCTTAGACGAGGGTATGACCTTTGCCGAGGC
>NZ_DDNS01000043.1:0-27476 GCF_002341255.1 Psychrobacter sp. UBA2514 | reverse complement strand
CCAGTGCCTTTAAGCAATATATTAAATATATTGCTTAAAGGCACTGGCGTAGAAGCAAACATTAATTTACGTAATTTAGTACTAAACTTACATTTATAATTATAGAAATTTTATACTATATATAAACAAATAGTAAATTTTATATATAGACTAAATCAGTAAGGAAGTACAATCAATTTTATAATTCTACTTATTAAGGAGAATTCAAATGTTAAAACTTAATTCATTTAAGAAGGTCATTCATGAAGGCTGGGATGGTTAAACTAGAAAAGGCAGCTAAGTTCTTATTAATAGCCCCTATTGTATTTCTTGCAGTAGGGGTTATTTTTTTATGGTTATATTATGAATCTAATTATGCGAATGTAAGTACTCTTATATCGAATGAGGCTATTACAATAAGTTCTCAAAACAGTATGTATAAAATAATTGTTGGAATGTTCCCTAGTTTTCTACTAGCTGTTATTGCTTACATTGGTATTACCCTGACATATTTTTCTATACAAAGTAGTCGAGAATCTAGTAAAAAACAGCTAACTATAAAGCTAGTAACAGATCTAAACGCAGATAAAAAGCTTCAGGAAACTAAGAACTTAATGTTTCTTCAAGGTAATAACCTTACACAGTATTATAGCAAGCTAGATAATCATGAATATAAGAATAAGTCTGATACTGAAATTGCAGAGGAATTGATAAGTAAAGAAGATTTTGTAATAGGTAAATATGTAAAAATAAATAAAAGCTTTTTAAAGAACGGTAAGAAAATAAAAAACGATATTGAGGAAGAAAAAAGGAAACGAGACAGTATAATACTAGAAGATGAAAAGCTAAAAGATGATATTCATTATGTTTTAAATTATTATGAATTTATCTCTTTAGGTATTAGAGAAGGAGCGTTTGAAGAAAACTTATTTAAAAATCTACATTATTCGAGTTTCATGAAGCTTTGGAAATTTTCTCAACCTTTAATTATTCAAATAAGAACTTTAAGCAATAAAGATACGATATATCAAGAGATAGAATGGCTTGCAACGAAATGGAAGAGAGAACCTATTAAAATTAACAGTCAGACGATAGAAAAAAAGTAAATGTTTAGAAGTTTTGATTATAGCAATTTTTATTACTATAATCAAAACTTCTACATATTTTACTGTAAATCTTTACTAGCCTTTTAGTGTAACAACCATCTTCGTACCTCATGCAAACTTTCATAATAATCTACATCGTCTAAATGATTGCCCAAGCACTGTTCTAAATTGGTTCGTTCCTACTGATACTTTTCAATACCTAATATAGAAAGTATATCTTCAAGTTCAAGCGCCTGATGGATAATAGGCGCTAACCCTTTTAAGTCATTGTTTCCCTCAATTCTTGATAATCTACCAGATCTGAAAATAAAAAAATGAGCTTGGTCGATGCTAATTTCGCCAAGGCGTAAAAGTGAATAATTCCTATCAAAAAAGTACTAACTATTAGGTCATTTGAGTTCATTGCATATTTCCTAAATCATCGCCCTGACCCGTGCCATAATCCCGCGCCCAATCACCAGTCTTACATAAATGATGGCAATGGCAAATAGCAATACGATTAATGCTGCACCGCCAATAGCCAAGCTCGTCCACGGCACACTAAATTGTAGATTAAACCACTGCGTGATGGCCGCCCAGGCGCCGACGCTGGCGATGATCACGGCAAAGGTTGCCGCGCTAATACCAAGCACACCCAGCTCTAATATATTGAGCGTATACAAGTCGCGCTTTTGCATACCGAGCAGTCTAAAGGACGCGCTGTCCTTCATACGATCTTGCGAAGTAGACAGCAGCGAGCTGATCAGCACCATGACGCCAGTGAGTAGGGCAAGCAAAGTAAACACATAGACCAAGCGGCTCATTTGTACCACCAGCTCTTGAATTTGCTTGGCAATAGCCGTGCCATCGATGGTCGTGACCGCAGGGAACTGGCGTACCAGTTTGCCTTGTAGCTCTGGAATGGTATCTTCTGATACATGCGCGGTGGCAAACTGAATCTGCGGGGCAGCGGATAGCACCGACGGCTCAAACAAGAAGTAAAAATACGGGCTTGGACCACGCTCATAGCGCGTGCGAATACTGGTGATCTGCCCGACGATTTCGATACCCTGAATATTAAAGCGCACCTGATCGCCCATGCCGACATTGAGCATACTGGCGGCAGTGTCCAAGATAGATAGGGGTTTGATTTGTTCATTTGTCGCATCGATAGGCGTATATAGCGCATCGTCTGTGAGCGATTCAGTGATGTACTCAGTATCCATGACCGTATCGGCGTAGCTTAAGTTAAACACCCGCGTGGGGTCATCAAAGCCATCCTCAGGCTCGATATCTTTTGCCGGTACATCATTGGCCGTCTCTACACGCGCGCGAATGATGGGATAATAAGTGACAGGCGCCTCAATGATCGCATTAATATCGTCATGTTGATCGCTTTGCACATCGAGCAAAAACAGATTGGGCGCGTCTTCAGGATAGGCATTGATAAACTGCGCATTGATACTGTGATTGAGTGTGGTGATGAGCGTCAGCACCGCAACCGATAGCGATAAAGTGACAAAGAATAATGCGGATTGATTGCCCTTGCGCGCCAGATTATGAATGGCGATACGCTGCATCCAACTGACCTTGGCATTGCTCGCTAGCTTATTAAGCAACCACAGCCACCCACGCGCCAATAGCCAAAATATCGCCACAAAGCCGATCAAGCCGCCCAATAGCTGCGCGCCCAATGACAGCGAGCCCACTTCATAAGCAAAGAAGGCATACAGCCCTGTCATCACCAAGCCATACCACAGTAATGGCACGCGTCGATACCAAGGCAAGTTTTGCGACTGCTGGCTCGCCCCTTGATTGAGTAGGGCCGCGGGTTTGGTGGTGTTAAGCGCGCTTAAACCACGCTGCGCAATCAGCAACGTGAGGGCTAAGGCAATCACAATGGTCTTAATCGCGCTAATTGGATTGATAGATAGACCCACGTCAGCAGGTAAGATAGCCACGAGATACGGCTGACCAATTTTAAGCAAACCCAGACTAAGTACAACTGCTGCGATACAAGCAATGGCAGTCGTGACGATAAGCAGTTGATAATAGCTACGTTTGAGTGAACCAAGCGGCTCGCCTAACGCCAAACGAATGGCATTATTGGACTGCTGCTTGCTGACGAACGCACTAATGACACCGTACATGGCGACCGCCGAGAGTAGCAGTACGGCAATGACCAGTAGCTTTAAAAACATCAATACATTATCAGAGATACGCGAGACCGAAGTGTCCGCCGAATCAGCATCAGAGAGCTCGATATCAGGATAGCTGGTCAGTATGCCTGTGAGCTTTTTGCGCTGCGTGTTTATCAGCTCAGGATCACCTGCTATCTCGATACGGTAATTGATGCGGCTGCGCTGACCGAGTAGATTGGTCGCCTCTAACGCATCTTGTTTCATTAAGACCCGCCCACCAAAACCAAAGGCGGTCAAAGGTCGATCAGGCTCTTTGGTCAGCACATCACTGATCGTAAACTGCGCATCGCCAATATCGATACGGTCGCCGACACTAGCATTTAGGCTACTGAGCACTTCTGGGGCGACGACGATATTGTCAGCGGTTAGTTGCTCCCACAGTGGCTTTCCTGAGGCAAGCTCAGCGGTACCGTACAAAGGATAAGACGGTGTGACGGCTTTGACGCTGGCAAGCAAAGTTTGCTCATCGGTGACGAGCATGGCGCTAAACTGATAGTCATACACGGTCTGCGTATCGGGGATGGTTTCTACTTGCGCCAATACCTCGCTTGGCCAATCTTGCTTACTGTTTAAGATCAAATCCCCACCAACGAGTGCGCGCTGATTGTCATTGATATAACGATCGACAGACTGCTGCACAGAATCGAGGGTCAGGTAGGTTGCAAGTGACAAGGTCAATGTGAGTAGAAACAACACTGGATACACCCAGCGCTGCCACCAGCTACGGCTGAGTGCTTGCGAGCCTAGTGTTTTGGTGAAAAGTTGATTGAGGATACCGCTAGAATAACTGGTCTCTTGACGCATACTGGTATCAGTCTTTTTTATATCAGTCGATGTGTTGTCTGTCAGCTTTTCATTCATGTCGGTACAATCCGGCCGTCATGCATGGTAATGACGCGATCTGCCATCTCGGCAAGCGCAGGATCGTGAGTCACGACTACCAGTGCCGAGCCAACCTGCTGGCGTAAGTCTAATAATAATTGCATAACTTGATCGGCATTTTGCTCATCCAAGTTACCCGTTGGCTCATCGGCAAAGACAATTTTAGGATGCGATACTAGCGCTCGTGCCACAGCCGTACGCTGCTGCTCACCACCTGATAACTGATTGGGTAAGCTGTGACGGCGATGACCCAAATCAACCGCATCAATCAGCTCGTTGACTCGTGCTGGGTTTGGATGCCTTGCGATATCAAGAGGAAAGGCGATGTTTTCGGCGACAGTTAGGGTCGGCAGTAGATGAAATGACTGAAAGACAAAACCCATGTCCTGTTGACGAATAACTGCAAGTGAGTCTTCATCCAAGCTGCTGAGCGTTTGATCTGCCAGCGATACTGTACCACTATCAGGATAATCTAGTGCTGCGAGCAATCCTAGTAAGGTCGATTTACCCGAGCCTGATTTACCCATAATGACCACAAACTCGCCAGCATTGACGTATATATCGACGTCCTTAATGATAGATAATTTTTGCTCACCGACTTGCACGGTTTTGTTTAGCTGTGAGGCGGTCAGTAGGGCTGGTGTCTTAGCGTCTGCTTGTGGCGTGGATGCGGTAACCGAAGGTGATGATGTCATTACAGTGTCTCGTTAAATGGTCTCGTTAAGTAGTCTCATTTGGCGTACTTTTTGTCGTTTCGGCTTGAACGGTTTCAGCCGTATTCTCTGGATCGGTTGTTTTTAGCTCTTTTAACTCATCTAATTTCGGCTCTAGAATAGGCAAGATATTGTCATTGACGATGATCGTGTAGCCTTCTTTGGTTGGGTGAATGGCATCGGCTTGGTTGAGCTCAGCCTCACCACCGACACCCTCCAAAAAGAATGGTATTAGAGGGACGCTCATGTCTTTCGCGACGCGAGGATAAATGTCTGAGAATGCGGCAACGTAGTCATCGCCCAAATTATCATAGATCGACATCCCGCCCAAAATGACGACACTGCCATTGTCTTGCAAACGTTTAACAGCTGTCCGAATATTGGCTTCAATCGTCGCCACGTCGATACCGCGTATAGCATCATTAGCCCCAATGGTCAAAATCGTCACATCAGGTTTGGTTTGTAATACCCAATCTAAGCGATTGACGAGTCCCGTACTGGTTTCACCGCTCAGCCCTGAGTTGATCACTTCGGTATTCTTATAACCCATTGCCTGCAGACGATCTTCTAACTGCGCAGGGTAGTTATCATTTTTATCCACCCCAAGACCTTCCGTCAGTGAGTCGCCAAGCGCTAAAATAGTGATTGGTGATGAATTGACTTGCATATCGGTGGGTGCATCAGCATTGGTGTCTACGGACGTTGTATTGGCTTGGTTGGCTGTCGTTTCAGTATCTGAGCGTTGGGTGTCAGTCGGTTGATTCGGTGTGGTCGGCTCAGTCTCTTTTTGACAACCACTGATCGCCATGATAGCAGCGAGCATGGCAATAGCAGGCAGGTGCTGAGCGAGCCGAGAAGGGGTATTTAGCATGGGTGTTATGTCCTATAAGCAATCAAGCTGATGTAGAGTCAGCTCAAGATTTAAATCATCTTGCACTGACTATAGCAAAATAAGACAGCCACCAATATTGCCCTAAGGTTAATTTCAAGACAGCTTTATTGCGCGTTAGAAATCAAGGACTTATAGACAGCAGTATGTAGATATTTTGATAAGCTAATATCAAATGTATTTACCATCGACCATCACTGGACGACTGACGAGCCAAGCAATCACAACGTTTGCAATCATCAGTATCAGAATAATAAAAAGCGGCAGACTCCAGCTATCAGTCGCTTCATGGAGCCCGCCTGTGCCAAGCGGACCAAAAAAGGCAATCAAATAACCGACGGCCTGTGCCATACCAGACAGCTCACTTGATTGATTGGTAGTATAGGTACGCAGGGAAAACAGCATCATACTCAAGGTAAAAATCGCTGAGCAACCAATCCCCATCATGGCTGACCATAGCCACGCCAACTCAGTAGATAGATAGCTGATACCTAATACGCCAATGACATTGAGCACAGCGGCAAACACGGCGAGTGCTTGAATAGGACGACCACGATTAATCAGCCATGTCAGACTCAAGATAGAGATGGGTGCCATAAACTGAAACACAGAACCCATTTGGCCAGCGCTCACGGCAGATAGCCCTTTACTAACCAAAATAGAAGGCAAAAAACTGGCAACGGTATAAAACAGTAATGATTGTAGCCCCATAAAGACAGCAATTTGCCAAGCAAACGCCGTTCGCCAAATAGAGATAACAGAGGCATCTTTATCTGTAGATATGACGAGTTGGTGGTTGGATGAGCCCAAACGCACACGCAAAAATAACCAAATCAATAACGCAAAAATACCTAAAACCGTCCATCCACCCAGCGCCCATTGCCAGCCTACTTGCTCAGACAAAGGGAGGACGATGCCTGAGACTATCCCAGCGGTCACCGTCATTGTTAAACTAAACAAACCCGTAATCAGCGGAATATGTTGCGGAGTATGTTGCTTGATGACAGGCGCGGCCAGTGTATTGGCAAAGCCAATGGCTAGAGTCAGCAATAAAGTACCGATTAAAAACCCAGTCCACGTCGGGATAACGGTACGCAGAATCATGCCAGTGGTTAATAGCGCGATCATGGCAATCAGCGTATTTTCAAGTCCGAAGCGCTTGCCAATGGCTGGCGAGATCAGCGCACCAAGGGCAAAACCCAGCATCGGCACCGCGCCCAACCAGCCAATCTGTATCTCCGAGATATTGAGTGCTTCTTTCACCACTGGCGCGATAGCGCCCAGCGCAACGATAGGGGCACGCATATTGGTCGCTAGCAAAATCATGGCACATAGCACTAACCAAAAGGTGAAACGTGATGAAGGCAGATTGGATGAGGTAGACATAGCAGCACAACGATAACAGGGAAAAAGGACACGTTATAAGACAGCGCCGAAAAATCGTCGCTTGTAAAACAACACCAAAGATCATTTACTCAGACACGTACCTAAACGGTAATCAATAACGTCAAACAGAACTAAAAATTTGCAGAGGGCAAAACAGATAAGTTTGCTGGCCAATTTTTTAAATAGAAAATATCTAGATAGAGAGTGTCTAAATAGGAATAATAAGAGATGGTGACATGAAAATAACGCCAAGTCACTTTGAATGACTTGACGCTATTATACGAACAGATGTTAGGTAAATACTACCTGCGTATGGTAACCAATGAGTTTTTACACAGATTTGCCGAGTTGGGCAGCTCTTAACGCGTTTTCTTGTTGTTCTGCCATCAATGAGTCGCACTTGTTGGGATCATCGCCACAAAATGAGCACTGCTCATCACCCATCAATTTGGCAACACCACCACAAGAGCCTTTGAGCGGCTTTTTTTTGACCATATAACCGATGCCCATAAAAACGAAAAATAGGATAAACACTGTAAAGGTAATGGCAAGCATAGGAAGCAATTGGCTAAGCATAGAGGAAACCTCATTGTCAAAAGTGGGGCAGTTGCTGTTAATGATGTACTTTTAATGGCAACTAACTAATAGTATAGCAAATTTTGGTGTTGCTCGTTGTGCGTTATCGTATTCTCTTGTTTCAATGCCAAAAACTTACTAGGGCTTTTTGTCAGCGCGTAATGCTTGCATTGCTGGTGTCTGAACCACTTGCCAGTCATCGATATTATCATCAGACACGTTATCAGAAACATTACTCTCAGACCTGTCTGTTTTTATATCGTCAGCCAACACCACAAACATAGCAGCCAAGTTTTGAGCTTTAGCGACATCTAGTGCTTTATGATAGGGCATGGCAGTCAGAGCGGTTGCCCATGCATCCGCCAATGCAACAGAATCGGCCGCGACAGTGACTGAGGGCGCACCGCCTGCAATGGGTTTGCCAGTGGTCGGATCGATGGTATGGCTATAGCGTTTGCTATCAAATATGACGGAGTTGCGATAATTTCCAGAGGTTGCCAGATGCATTTGGCTAGCCGTATTTTTTGGCTGACGAATGGCAGATATCGTTTGGCGCTCGCTGACAGTGCTGCCTTCAATAGGGGCGTCAATCGCAATTTGCCATGGCTGCTGTAGGTTGTTAACGCCAGATGTCGAAATTTCACCGCCAATCTCAACCATATAATTGCGAATTTGATAATCCTCTCTCAGCACATCGGCGATGACATCAACCCCATACCCTTTGGCAACGGCAGAAAAATCAAGCTCGACGCCATCTTTGGTTTTAGACACCGTTTGGTCTTTTTTGATAATGCTCTCAAAGTCTACCAGTGCTTTTGCTTGGGCAATCTCGAGCGCTGTAGGCGGACTTTGTAGACGCTCGACTGTCATGGTGCTGCCAAAACCCCAGGTCTCGACAAGCGGCATCACCGTAGGATCGAATGCGCCGCCAGATTGCTCGTAGACAATCTTTGACACATCCAGCACCCGACTAAAATCAGCGTCGATGGTAATCGGTGTATTCTTATTCAACCGATTAAATTTAGAGATGGTCGAGTCGCTCTGATAGGTCGACATGCTGTCATTAATCTGTTTCAAGCGTTCATCGATTGACGCTTGTATGGCAGCTTCATCTGCATTATCAGGGAGCTGATAGCTGATATGGTAGCTTGTCCCCATCGTTTCACCAGTCAGATAGTTATAATCTGGTGTTTGCTGGCAAGCACTGAGACTCACCATACTAGCGAGACCCGCGATGCCAAGCAAAGAAGCATTTATGGGTTTTGAGGAGGCGGAGCAGTATCGGGTATTTTTCATAGGATCTTCGGTATAACGCAGAAATGAGTTGGGGTATAAAATAAGTCAGGCCTATTTTACACCCCTTAACCCTACAAATACCAATGATGGCAATGTTCAGTGACAATCTACTGCATACCAAGCCACCGCATACTAATCTACTGCATACCAAGCTATTTTACTTGCGACTCGCGTATGAGCCTATAAAGTTTGGGCGGTGAGACACGATTGACCCGTGTTGCCAGCTTTTCTTTACTGCCAGCGACCACGATATATTCTTCACCTTTTGAGAGTGCCTTCACCACTTGCTTTGCAAAATCAGTTGCCGTGAGACCGTTACTGGTTGCTTCATCCATGGTGCCCTGAGCGCTGCCATCACCTGTCAAGGCATTGATAGAGATGTTGGTCTGAATAAATCCTGGGAATATCGTCGCCACTTCTATACCTTTGTCATGCAACTCTGCCCGTAAACTGTTTGCCCACATATGCAATGCGGCTTTGGCTGCGCCATAAGCACCGCGATATTGTGTCCCTAGTAATCCTGCGACACTTGATACCATGACGATTTTGCCGCCACCTTGTGCGATCATATCAGGCAGTATCAGTCTGGTTAGTCGCGTCTGAGCAAAGTAATCTACCTCCATAATCTGACGCTCGACGTCTTCGTCAGTTTCCATGATGAGTGAGCGCTGGCTAATACCGGCGTTATTGATGAGCCAATCAATGTTTCCAGCCTGAGCTTTGGCATTGTCATATGCGGCTTTTGCTTGAGCAGCATCACTGATATCAAACGGAATGACAATATGCCTATTCGCACGCTTACAGCTTTTCTTGACGGATTCTAGTTTTTGGTTATCACGGCCACTGAGAATAATTCTAGCACCACGCTTGGCAAAGGCAATCGCCAATGCTTGCCCAATACCACTAGAAGCACCCGTGATCCAAATGGTCAGATCTTTGTATTTGGTTTTCATAAGCGTCCTTTCTTAATATTTAGAGCGTTCATGATATAGGATAGCAATGCTGATCTACCAGTTAGATTTGTAGTCTCAACAACCACAATGATTGCTAAAAATCACACAAAAAAAGAGCCTCAATTGAGACTCTTTTTATATACACTTTTAAGTTTATCTGGCGGGGTTATTTAACCACCGAAATCATCAAGCATGATGTTTTCGTCTTCTACGCCCAAGCTGTGTAGCATATCGATCACAGCAGCGTTCATCATTGGTGGCCCACACATGTAGTATTCACAGTCTTCTGGGTTTGGATGATCTTTCAGATAGTTTTCGAGCAACACGTTATGGATAAAGCCTGTTGGACCTTCCCAGTTATCTTCTGGTAATGGGTCAGACAGAGCCACATGCCATTCAAAATTGTCAAACTCTTCTTCTAGCTGATCGTAATCTTCAACATAGAACATTTCACGTATCGAGCGAGCACCATACCAGAAACTGATCTTACGATCTGTTTTCAAGCGCTTGAGCTGATCAAAGATATGCGAGCGCATGGGAGCCATACCAGCACCACCACCGACAAAGATCATTTCAGCTTCAGTATCTTTGGCAAAGAATTCACCATATGGGCCTGATACCGTCACCTTATCGCCAGGTTTTAGGCTAAATACCCAAGAAGACATCTTGCCTGGCGGGATACCTTCAGGACCACGCGGCGGTGGACTGGCGATACGGATATTAAACTTGATGAGGCCTTTTTCTTCTGGGTAATTGGCCATTGAGTAAGCACGGATAACGGGCTCATCAACTTTTGAGACGTATTTGAAGACGTCGAACTTCTCCCAGTCTTCACGGTACTCTTCGCCGATATCAAAGTCTTTATAATGTACTTCATGCGGCGGCGCTTCAAGCTGCACATAACCACCAGCGCGGAAGTTTACTTCTTCGCCTTCTGGGATTTTTAGCACCAGCTCTTTAATGAAAGTCGCAACGTTATCGTTTGAGATAACCTCACATTCCCATTTTTGTACATCAAAGAATTCAGGATCAATCTCAATTTTCATGTCTTGCTTAACAGCTACCTGACAAGCCAAGCGCATGTGATTGCGGATCTCGCCTTGAGTAAAATAGCCTTCTTCGGTGGGCAAAATAGAACCACCACCTTCAATAACGCGGCAACGACACTGCGCACAGGTACCACCGCCACCACACGCTGAAGACAAAAAGATGCCTTCGCCCGCTAGCGTTTGCAGTAGTTTACCGCCTGCTGGTGTCACCACGTCATTATCGGGATTATCATTAATATGGATAGTGACATCGCCTGAACTGACCAGTCTTGAGCGCGCCGCCAAAATAATAGCGACGAGGCCCATGATGATCAAGGTAAACATAGCAACGCCACCAATCGCCGTAGCGTAATCCATGGTAGGTATCCTTAATCTATGGGGTAGGGGTGCGAAGACATTTTTTATGCTGTGTCCGAACCCTTACCGAATAAATGAATTAAATAGATCAAATAGCTAATAGAAGCTTTGAGCTTAGTAGTTTAGATGGACATACCACCGAACGACATAAAGCCGAGCGACATAAGACCAACCGTGAGAAAGGTAATACCAAGACCGCGCAATGGTGCTGGAATGTCTGAGTATTTGAGCTTTTCACGAATACCTGCCAATGCAGTAATAGCAAGTGCCCAACCGAAGCCTGCGCCCACACCATAGACGACAGATTCACCAAAGTTATAATCACGCTCGACCATAAATAGTACACCACCCAAGATGGCACAGTTTACGGTGATTAGTGGTAAGAATACCCCAAGCGCGTTGTATAAACTTGGTACAAACTTGTCCAAGAACATCTCTAGAATCTGTACGGTGGCTGCAATCAAACCGATGTAACTAAGCAACCCTAAGAAGCTCAAGTTGATATCAGGGAAGCCTGCCCAAGCCAATGCACCATCTTTTAGGATGAACTGGAATAGCAAGTTGTTTAGCGGAACGGTGATGGCCATCACGACAATCACAGCAACCCCTAGACCAATCGCTGTCGAGACTTTTTTGGATACGGCCAAAAAAGTACACATGCCTAAGAAGTAGGCAAGTGCCATGTTCTCGATAAAGACTGAGGTTATAAATAAACTAATATAATGTCCCATTAGTGACCGCCTCCATGTGCCATGCCTTTAGACTGCGGCTTCATTACAAACTCAGCTTCTTCCACTTGTTCTGGTTTCCAGGTACGGACGATTGCGATAAACAAAGCAATAATGAAGAACGCTGATGGTGGCAATAGCAACAGACCGTTTGGTATATACCAACCGCCATCAGTAACTGGTTGTAGGATAGTGATACCAAACCAAGTACCTGCGCCTAACAGCTCACGAATGGTGGCAACGAATAGCAAGACCGCTGAGTAACCAAGACCGTTACCAATACCATCTAAAAAGCTTGGGATTGGCGGGTTACTCATGGCAAATGCTTCAGCACGGCCCATAACGATACAGTTGGTGATAATCAAACCAACGAAGACCGACAGACCTTTACTCACATCATAAGCGACCGCTTTTAGTACCTGATCTACCAAGATAACCAATGAAGCAATAATGGTCATCTGTACGATGATACGAATGCTCGATGGAATCTGCTTACGAATAATAGAGATAAAGAAGCTTGAAAATGCCGTCACCAAGGTGAGTGCCACACACATGACCATGGCATTGGCCATACTCGTTGTGACTGCCAGTGCCGAACAGATACCAAGAATCTGTAAACCAATGGGATTATTGTCAAAAATAGGCGTGGTTAAAATACTTTTAGTGTCAGCCATTTTATGCCTCCTTGCCATTAGCTATTGGTAGCGCGGCTGCCAATTCGGTGTTAAGTTGAGCGGCCGACGTTGACTGATTTGCTTGTGTATCTGCATCATCAAGGGTCTGACCGCTCTCTTTACGTAGCATATCTAGATAAGGCTTATAGCCTTGATCGCCTAACCAGAACTGAATCATGTTGCTGACGCCGCGGCTTGTTAGTGTTGCGCCGCTGATACCATCGACCCAATTGTCTTTCGGATTACCCGCTTTGGTCACACCAGTAGCAACGTTGCCATTGTCATCATAAGAATGGATGCCATTCCACTGTGCGCGCCACTCTGGCTCTTCAATACGAGCGCCAAGACCTGGGGTCTCTTTATGCTCATAAAAACTGATACCTTTGATGGTATTCATGTCACTTTCAAGCGTTAAGAAACCATAAATCGTACCCCATAGCCCGTAGCCTTGAATAGGCAATACAACCAGTTCAGGTTTGCCTGCGTCATCTTCTTTGACATAGACTTTGGCGTATTTTGGTTTACGGCCAATACCAGCAGGATCATTGTCGCCCAAGTCTTCGCTTAAGGCTTGGTTTTTGGTCGCTTGACTGGCGTCATAAGCATTACGATCAGGAATACCCGCCGTTTTTAACTCATCATCATCAAGGTAGTTGCCTTTATTTAGATCAATGATTTTGACATCAAAATCTTTAAAACGTTCGGCGACATCATCTGCTGTATCAGACTCAGTATTGTACATGTCAGCGGCGACCAAAATGTTTTTATTGCGATCCAAGCGTGCATTTTCGATTTGTGCAGGTTTTAGGCCAACAGCGACAGCTGAGACCAATACTGAACAAACCAAGCACAGCGTCAAAGCCACACTGATGGTTTTGGCATTATTACTTTTGGGCTTGGACATAACGAACCCTCCGAGCAGTTTGGCGTTTGATATTTGCTTGGGTCACAAAATAATCAAACAGTGGAGCAAATAAGTTGGCAAACAAGATAGCCAGCATGATGCCTTCTGGGAAAGCTGGGTTAATAACACGAATCAGAACGGTCATAAAACCGATCAAGATACCATAAGCCCAGCGGCCCTTATTGGTGTGGGCAGCAGAAACGGGATCGGTTGCCATGAATACTGCACCGAACGCAAAACCACCGATAACCAAGTGCCAGTAGAATGGCAAGCTCATCATCATATTGTCATCAGAGCCAATCAGGTTGAACACCAATGAAGTGGCAATCAAACCAACCACACAGCCTGCCATGATGCGCCAAGAAGCGATACGCGTCCATAACAATACGGCAGCACCCATCAAGATAGCCAAGGTTGATACTTCACCGATACTACCTTGCATGTTGCCTAAGAATGCATCACTCCACGTGATGGCATTGCCATAGACATCAACAAAGTCTTGAGGAACCACACCAAGCGCGGCAAGCCCAAGCGGGGTCGCACCTGAGAAGCCATCTACAGCTGTCCATACTGAGTCGCCAGACATATAGGCTGGATAGGCAAAGTATAAGAACGCACGGCCTGATAGGGCAGGGTTCAAGAAGTTTTTACCAGTCCCACCGAACACTTCTTTTGCGACCACCACACCAAAGATAATACCTAGAGCAACTTGCCATAAAGGAATATCAGGTGGTAAACATAGTGCAAACAGGACTGACGTCACAAAGAAACCTTCGTTAACTTCGTGTCCGCGGACGACCGCAAAGATAATCTCACAGAGAATACCGACGGCAAACGTCACGATATAAATCGGCAAAAACTGCATGGCTCCATAAACAAAGCTTGCCCAGATACTGTCTGGGTTGTAGCCTGCCATGCTAGTGATGACGGTACGCCAGCCTTCAGGTTGCAGACCGAGCTGAGCGATAGCGGTTAGTGCTTGATGACCGATGTTGTACATACCCCAAAACATTGCTGGGAAAGTACATAGCCATACCGTAATCATAATACGCTTTAAGTCGATACCGTCACGAACGTGTGATGAAGCGTACGTTGTGGTGCCTGGCTGCCGAAGAAACGTATCAAACATCTCAAAAATAGCATAATACTTTTCGTGTTTGCCGCCTTTGGTAAAAGATGGCTCCATACGATCGAACATATTGTGTAAAAATTTCATCGTGGTTAGCCCTCCAGCTCAATGCGCGTTAAGTTATCACGCAAAATATCACCGAACTCATATTTGCCAGGAGATACAAAGGTGCATAGTGCCAAGTCTTCTTCATCCAACTCAAGTGCACCCAAATCAGTGGCACTGATGATGTCTTCGACAATCAAAGCACGTAACAATTGAGTGGGCAGGTAATCTTGAGGCATGACTTCTTCAAAGACACCAATCGGTACCATGGCGCGAGGTGAGCCATTACTTGTTGTGGTGAAATTGTACTTTTTGCCACCAAAAAACTGCGAGATGTAGATAGGCAGCTTTGAGAAGCGGTTTTTACCGGGGCTAAAGAAGTGAAACGCAGGACGCTCACGACCTTCAGGCAGTGCACTGATCTGGTTGTGGAAGCGACCAAGATAAGCGATATTGTCAAATACTCTGCGACCAGACAATACTGAACCTGAGATGATACGGTTCTCGCCTGCCGCTAGCTGACCTTTGGTTAATGCCGTAATATCAGCACCACGCTCGGTTGCAATCAGATGCGGATTGGTAACCGCAGGGCCAGCCAAGCTTAGCATACGACGTGTATATAGATGTCCAGTTGTGAACAGCTTACCAATCGCAATCACATCTTGATAACCAATCGTCCATACGGTCACGCCGCGGCTGATAGGGTGCAAGAAATGAATGTGCGTACCTGCAAGACCTGCTGGATGTTTACCCGCAAAGGCATGATACTCAGTGACATTATTAGCCGCAGTTTTTGCAACTGGCGTCAACTGGGCGTCGCCATGGTGGCAGACAAAGGTCTTGGGCGTGAGTGTTGAGAGTACTGCTAGGCCATCATTGAACGCTTGTAGCTGCTCATTGATTACCAGCATTGGATCAAGGGCGAGTGGATTGGTGTCCATTGCTGTCACAAAGATAGCATGTGGACGAGCGCCGATTTCGGGCGCACGGCTATAGGGACGTGTGCGAAACGCAGTCCATTCGCCAGAGGCAATCAGTTGGGTTTCAACGACTTCAGAGTCTAGGTCAGCAAGCTGCTGTGAGTCATAGCGCTCAAAGTCTATTTCTTCACCATTCGGGTCGACCTCAATCACAAGACTCTCAAACACTCGACGCTCGCCACGTTTAACAGCGACGACCTTACCAGCAGCAGGGGCAGTATAGATGACGCCAACACGCTTTTTGTCTTCAAAAACGGGCTGACCTTTGGCTACAATGTCACCTTCTTTGACATTCATCGTAGGCTTCATGCCCACGTAATCATAGCCAATAAGTGCTACATGTGTCGGTTGGTGCTCAGATATCTCGCGGGAGGGTTCACCGGTGATGGGCAAATCCAAACCTTTTTTGATGGTAATCATAAGCGAAAACTTAGTCCATAGTCTAAAACGATACCAGACATCCTGTTTGGTACATCGGTAGCTTGAACATTTATCTCACTCAATAAAGCCTTCAATCATCTATTTCTATACTGAAATAAGGATGAAAGCTCTCTGAAGATAATACATGATCATAACTACTATTAAGAGTATTAACGCTGACCTTAGACTCCTTAACAACACGTTAATGTCTTATTCGAATTACCAAAGTGGC
The DNA here is from genome assembly GCF_002341255.1 of Psychrobacter sp. UBA2514. Lineage (NCBI taxonomy): Bacteria > Pseudomonadati > Pseudomonadota > Gammaproteobacteria > Moraxellales > Moraxellaceae > Psychrobacter > Psychrobacter sp. UBA2514. The sequence continues at coordinate 10,998 of NZ_DDNS01000043.1, read as the reverse complement.
GACTGGCTACCAAGGTGTATGCTAAAACTATTGAATCAAAATCAATCGCCAAAAGCACATTGCCAACAGAGATTACTTTGAAAATAACAGCCTTATCATACGTTTCATTGAAATTAAAAACTTGTAATACCAGTATGATGGGCCACTTTTATCCAATCAGCATCATTCAAAAATACGCAATTTTTTAGAGGTGTGACTAAAAACGATCTATTGAAGTAGATGATCAACTGGCTAAAAGACAACCTAGATGAGCAAGCATCACATCATTTTTGTGAGCTGCCAAACGCTAGTCATAACTGTTTTATATTGTTAGCTAGTAATAGGGTTTTAAACGGCAACCAATGGGGCTTAAGACTGCAGAATCGGTGGTATACAGACTACCAGATTAGATTTCTATTATAACCCTTTTTGGCAAAATATCAGTCAATATCATACGGATATATTGAGCCATTGCTCATTGTCTTTGAGGCATTATGAAGTGCGATTAAGCAATACCGTCTCAACAAAAAGCGTAACACCTGGTTACTATCACATAGAAACAAATAAAAATTTACCTAGGATTATACGCTAAATTGACCTAAAATTGCCAGTCAGTAATAGAATTTAACGAATGTTGGTGGTGATTCTACGTATTACAACTTATGGTTATGATTGTTTGGTTTCGATTGTATCCTATCTCTATTTGAGCAGATTTCTGACCTATTTTATTTGGTTTTTCGAATCTGTCTATAATTTATGCCGCGTTTGCGTGGTGTTTTCTATCGTGGTCTGATGCTTCGATTTCGTTTTATTCTCAACAATGTAATTGTCTAAATTTATTGCCAATATTATGCTTTATAAGGAATGCTATATGTGTGCTGTGCCTGTCATTATCCCGGCTATTGATTTAAAAGATGGTAAGTGCGTACGTTTAAAACAAGGCCGTATGGAAGATGATACGGTATTCTCTGATGATCCCGTTGCCATGGCTGCACGTTGGGTAGATGAGGGCGCACGCCGTCTGCATTTGGTCGATTTGAATGGTGCTTTTGATGGCGTGCCAGTACACAGACAAGTGGTCAATGATATTACCAAAGCATATCCGAACCTGCCTATTCAATTGGGTGGCGGCGTGCGTAATATGAATACTATTGAGCAATACATTACTGCCGGTCTGACCTACATTATTATTGGTACAAAAGCTGTTGAAGATCCGGATTTTGTTGCTAAAGCTTGCCGTGAATTTGCAGGACACATCATTGTTGGTATCGATGCCAAAGACGGTATGGTAGCCACTCATGGTTGGGCAAACGTGACAGATACCAAAGCGACCGAGCTTGCCAAGCGCTTCGCTGATGTAGGTGTGTCTTCAATCGTTTATACTGATATTGCTCGTGATGGCATGATGCAAGGCGTGAATGTTGAACAAACCTTCAATTTGGCTCGCGAAGGCGGTCTACCGGTGATTGCATCAGGCGGCGTTACTGATATGAAAGACATCGAGCTATTAAAGCCTTATGGCGATTGTATCGAAGGTATTATTACTGGTCGTGCTATCTATGAAGGCACGTTGAATTTGAGCGAAGCGCAGCTTTACTTAGATAACCCCACTCTCAACTTATTTTTCTAAGGTATTGGTTTACTTAGTTTTTAAAATTTCAGTTAAAACAATTAGAATTTTAAATTCTATAAAAATCAAAGGCCTACGATAAGTTGAGATTGGCGTTTAGATAGCTAAATAAATCAAAAATTAGTCGGTTAAAATCAGACAGCTAATTATCAGCAATCAGCTAAGCGAGAAAAATCCGTAAAAAATAAAGGATGCTTATGGCCAGTTATTTTGACCGTCCAATGATACGCCGTTTTATGAAAGCGTGGGGTCAAATGGTGTTGCTGTTAAGCATCGTTTGTACGTGGCCCGCCTACGCTGCTGGTGAAGAACTCTCTGGCATTGCAACCGTACTTGGCGTGGAAAGTACAGAAGAGGCAACACCTGATAGTGATCCTGCGCCAGAAGAGGAAGCATCAGACCCCGCCACCTCATTACCGACACCCGCCCCGCCACCAGTAATCAGTGGCGAGAGCACCAATAATGGTCAAATTGAAACCACACCCACTCCGCAAAAAGATAATGAAATCCGTCAGCGTATCAATGGTATTTTTTCTGAAATCGAAGGGTTACAGGCCGTCAATGTCAGTGTTAGCCAAGGTGTTGTCACGCTAACAGGGGAGACTGCCAACGAAAAAAAAGCGCAGCAAGCCATCAATCTGACCAACCGTTTGACAGATGTTGTTACGGTCGATGACAATATCAATCGAACGTTGGACGTTCAAGAGAATGTCTCGACGGTTTATCAAGGTCTAAAAGCACAATTAGAAAACCTCGTGAAGGCGTTACCTTTACTGTTAGTCGGCATCGTTATATTTGCATTGGTCACATGGTTTGGTAGTTGGTTGTCCAATCGCAAAAGAATGTGGCAGCGCTTAACGCCAAATCCGTTTGTCGCCGAGTTGTTATCGCAAACTGCCAAAGTCATTTTTATTATTTTTGGTCTTATCTTAGGGCTGAGTCTCATCGGGGCAGAGACGATTTTAGGTACTCTGCTTGGCGGCGCAGGTGTCATCGGTATTGCCGTTGGTTTTGCGGTAAAGGATACCATCGAAAACTATATTGCCTCACTAATGCTCAGTATCCGCCAGCCATTTCGCGCCCGTGATCAGGTGGTTATCAATGGGCAAGAGGGTATTGTCGTTCGTCTGACCTCACGTGCGACGATACTGATGACATTGGATGGCAATCAGTTGCGTATTCCGAATGCTGAAGTCTTTAAAGGTACCATTCTCAACTACACTAAAAATCCCGAGCGCCGCTTTACTTTTGAATTAGGTGTTGATGCGAATGATGATCCATTAGCAGCTATCAAAGTAGGACTGGATGCAATAGGTACGTTAGCATTTGTATTGGATGAGCCTAAAGCGATTGCCGTCATTATCAATGTCGGTGATTCTAATATCGTTTTAGAGTTTCAGGTTTGGGTAGATCAATCAGAAACCGACTTTGCTAAAGCGCGTAGTATTGCCATCAGAGAGACCAAACATGCACTAGAAAACGAAGGCTTTAGCTTGCCTGAACCCATTTATCGTTTACGGTTTAATGACAAATTAGAGAAAGCCATTGAACATATGCAGAACAGTACGAGCAGCGCTAAATCTGACATGACGATTACCTCAACCATGCCTGAGCCTACTCTTACCCATCAAGATAATGAGAATCCTGTTGATGATAAAGATAAAAAGCAAGCGAAGGCGCGAGCCAAAGTTATTTTGCAAGGCCGTAATGCTGATGAGGTCCTCGATGCTCGCCCTGATGACAAGCTGATGGAAAAGGTCGAGCAAGAGATTGCTCAAAGCTCAGATGAAACGGATTTACTCAATAATAATAGTCCGCAAGAATAGTAAGAGATAGTAGGTTTAAAAGTAGGCACAAAAAGTGCAATGGAACTCATATTTGGTAATTAATCAAAGTCGAGATTTTTTATGGAAATGAAGCATGTAATCATATTTGCCGTAATCGGCATCGTAGCATTGCTTGGTTTTAACATCATCAATGGCAATAGTCATGAGAAAAACAGAGAGGTTGCCATTAGCAGTACTGTTTCTGAACAGCCTACAGCAGCTGTATCTGATGCAGATAGCTTTAAGAATAGCTCTGCAAATATCGCCAGCAAACCACTTGGCGAACAGCCAAAAGCCATTTTAGATGATGCAACCAATAAAATCGATCAAGCACAGCAATCTGAGCAAGATCGTTTGGAACAGATGAGTAATGCACAGTAAAAAAATATTTAACCTAAAACTATAAATAACAAAGCATAAAAAAGGGCCAACGTTATCGTTAGCCCTTTTTTATTTATGGTGCTACAGTTTCAGATTAGCTTTTTTTTGCTAGAGCTTCTACGACTACTTCTCTTTGCTGGACCTTTCTTAGACGGCTGTTTTTTGGCAGGCTGTTTTTTGGTCTGATTCATGGCACTAGACTGAAGTTTTTCTTTCAAATCAAAATCAATTTGCAGTAAGTCCATGTTGACGCCAGCAACCTGTACCTTGACCAAGTCACCAAGTCCAAACAGCTTGCCCTTGTCTTTGCCGATGAGCTGCTGTTGCTGCTCATCATAAACAAAGAAATCATCGCCCACATTGGAGATATGTACCAAGCCATCGATGTATAGATCAGTCAACGTAACGAATAGGCCGAAGTTGGTCACGGTCGTCACAACCCCTTCGAACTCTTCACCGACATGATCCGTCATATAATGACACTTGAGCCAAGACTCTACAAAGCGAGATGCTTTTTCTGCACGGCGCTCTGTATCAGACGTCTGTGTACCCGCGCCGTCAAGTGAAAAATCCATGACAGGTTGCTTGCTGTTTGTTACTTTTGCTTTGATCGCACGATGCAGCATTAGATCTGGATAACGGCGAATCGGCGAGGTAAAGTGGCTATATTCATCATAAGCCAAGCCGAAGTGACCAATATTGTCAGGGGCATAATTTGCCTGCATCATCGAGCGCAGCAACATGCTATGAATGCTAATCGCATCTGGTCTGTCTTTGGTTGCTTCAATAATACGCTGATAATCGGCTTGCGTTGGATTCTCTTCTGGGAAGGGTAGGCCAAAGTTTTTTGCATATTCGTGAATACGCATTGATTTTTCATTATCAGGCTTATCGTGGTTACGATATAAGACTGGCAGCTCATGTTTGAGTGCAAAGTTTGCCGCGCAGGTATTAGCGAGGAGCATACACTCTTCAATCAGCTTCTGAGAGTCACCGCGAGTACGCGGTAATATAGCGTCAATCCCGCCTTTTTCATTAAATTTGATGTAGGTTTCGACCGTCTCAAACTCCATGGCATGACGCTCTTCACGTTTTTTGAGCAGTAACTCATAAAGCTGATGCAATGTATCAATCGATTTTTTGACGTCTTTATTGCCCGTTAATGATTTAGGAAGTCTCTTATCAGTCGGATTGACAAAATAGTCGTTCACTTGGTTATACGTGAGACGCGCTTGTGAGTGCATCACTGATGGATAAAACTCATATCCTGTGACCTTACCTGCACGTGATACTTTAATATCAGCCACCATGCATAGACGATCAAGGTTAGGGTTCAATGAACACAGGCCATTAGAGAGGACTTCAGGGAGCATCGGAATCACACGATGCGGGAAGTATACAGACGTACCGCGCTCGTAAGCATCTTGATCTAGTGGAGAGTTTGGCGTGACATAGTAGCTGACATCCGCAATTGCGACCACGACGCGGTAGTTGCCGCCTGAGCGCTTCTCAGCAAATACGGCATCATCGAAGTCACGAGCATCTTCACCATCGATAGTAACGAGTGGCAGATGACGCAAATCTTTGCGACCTTTTATGTCTTTCTCAGTTGGTTCTTGATATTCAGCAGCTTGTTTGAGCGCCGCTTCACTGAAATCTGATGGGATATCATAGTTGAGTAAAGTGGTCTCAATAATCAGCTCTCGATCGTTATCATCAGACAATACCTCAGTGATTTTGCCAGTGGCAAATTCATGCTGGTTCGGCCAGTCGATGATATCGACTTTGACAGGCGCGCCTTGTTTGATATTGAGGGCTTGGACATTATCATCAGTGACAGTGATTGGTTGATGACTGTTTGGACTACCAAGCTCAACACAAAAGCCCTCTTCATCACGCGCAAGTGTACCGATAAAGTTGTTCTGGCGGCGCTCAATCACATCGACAATACGACCTTCAGTACGACCGCGATTGTCTGTTGACGTGCCAACTGCTGCTACTGTATCGCCATTGAATACCCAGCGCATTTGTTTTTCATGCAAAAATAAATCTGGCATATCACTTAGCACCACAAAGCCAAAGCCTTTTGGATGTGCAGATACGGTGCCTGTAACGATATCTTGCTTAGTGACTGTGCGATAGCGATAGGGACGGCCTTCGCGATTGACTTGACCGTCGCGTGCCATGGCTTTTAGGCGATTGCCCAAAGCATCAAACTGATCTGGATCTTCAATCTCAAAGATCTGCGCCAGCTGCTTGTGAGTGACTTCCCCATGCTCACCAATCGTACTGAGTATCAACTCACGACTAGGGATTGGGTTGTCGTATTTTTGTGCCTCACTTGAGGCGTTTGGATCATTCCAACTCATAAATTACCGTATCTATTTTTTAAATTATTAATAGTGACTATCTTAACACGAACGGCAGCGCAATATCTTGCGTCAATTGCCTTATGTGCCTTCAATAGCAGAAAGCGTTGCATTTTTAAATGAACGCTATTGGGATCAATCAAATATCGATATCAACACTGCTTGATTGATTGATGATTTTTTTACTGTCTAGCTCTTTTGAGACTTCTAGCACTGTGGTTTGATTTGATTTATCCAGGTATTTCTGTGCTTTATCGACTTCAGTGGTCAAGCTATTGACCGTTTGTTTCATATTTTCTAATGCTTCGATTTTATAATTACTAATCATATCCATGGTGTCATAGACATTATTGAAGGCATTTTGCAGTTTATCAAGCTCAATGCTACTACTTGTTGCTTGTTCATGAATCTCACCTGACTGACGCTTAAGCATGGCAGAGGTTGATTCAATCAAGCTACTCGTGGTTTTATTCAATGCCGTAATCTGATCAAGTACCAGCTTTTGATTGGTCATGGCTTGAGCAACTACCACCGCCGTACGTAGTGCTGAAACAGTGGTCGTCGTTGCTCGATCAACCCCTTTAATCAGCTCTAGATTGTTTTTACGGATGGTGTCGAGCGCTAGATAACCTTGTACGTTGACGGCCAACTGAGTTAAAAAGTCAGTGTTTTTTTGACGCACATAAAACAGCATCTCTTCTTTGATAATACGCGCTTTTTCAGGATCAGTCGCTTCTATGGCGTAGACTTTTTGCTCTAGTTGCTCATCTATCTTTTTGCCAACATAGATATACTGGCGTATAGACTGCATCAGCTCCCACATATTAACTTTTTCTTGCTCAATCATTGCATTGTCTTTGAGCAATTCATCTTTACCGTTATATAAACTGGTTACTACTGCATTGATATGCGATTGCGCTGACTCATACTGACGGAAATAGTCTTGCACTTTATTACCAAATGGAATCAGACCGAATAGCTTACGTGAATTAGTCAGCTCTTTTTTGCTTGGATCTAAGTCCTCGACGATACCGCGTAATTCGGTTAAAGATTTGGCGATAGGGGAGTTATCAAACAAGCTGTCATTGAGGCTTTTGGCCGGTAGCTCAAGCATACGATTAGAGACTTGAGCGGATTCACGAATCTCTTTGGTGCCCAGATTATGAATGGATTGGACGTTTTGCTGAAATTCTGGACTGTGCACGGAGTTAGTAATCACGTGATCGACGAACGCATCCACTTTGGCATCCAGCTCCGGAATTTGGCTTTCATCCAACTTAACCATTTGATCGGCTTCACTTTTTTGTATTTCTTTGACAGGTTCAGGCGCTGTGAGAGAGATACTAGGAGTTGTGGCGTTTTCTGGTGGTGTTAATTCTTGCATGAAAGTTCCCTTGATGTCAGATAAAAGCAGTGTTTTTATAAACGACTCTATTGGTCGTGATATAGATTATTGTTGTACACTGACTAAAAATTTTGATAAATGCTGATTAGCAAATATAAAACAGATCTTTAGACTACCGCGTAATCAAATAGTTGAGAAGGTAGATTTTGTAAAATAGCGTCAGCCAATTATATCTGGCTAAATACATTTAAAAGAGACAGTAGGCAGTCCAAATAATAAAAAACCATCAATATCCCGTAGCATATTGATGGTTAGATTTATAAATAACTATATGGACTGACAGCCACTACTTAAAGCAATCTCATAAAAGACTATTTTTTCTTTGTAGGTCCAAGCAGCATACCCATTTGGCGACCTTCCATCTTAGGATATTGTTCGACGTTTGAGATATCAGCAGTATCTTCAATGATACGATCAAGTTGTTTGCGACCAAGATCTTGGTGCGCCATTTCACGTCCGCGGAAACGGATGCTAATTTTAACTTTGTCTTGATCTTCCAAGAAGCTGATAATTTTTCTCAGTTTAACCTGATAATCGGCTTCTTCGGTACTAGGACGTAGCTTCATCTCTTTGAGCTGAGTCTGCTTTTGGTTTTTCTTAGCTTCTTTAGCCTTTTGCTTTTGATCATAGAGGAAATGTTTATAATCCATGATCTTACATACTGGCGGCTTAGCTTCAGGAACTAATTCAACCAAATCTAGGTTTTCATCACGTGCCGCTTTCATCGCGGTTGCGATATCAACCACACCCATTTGCTCGCCATCTTCTTTGACGAGACGGACTTCTTTGACGTTGATATCTTCGTTGATGTTCAAACGGTTGGACTGTTTAATAGGTATTACTCCTCATCTGTTTTTGGGGTCTGTCGGCCTTTTTTACTGACAGCGGTCTGTACTAATGTAATAAATTCAGAAACACTCATCACGCCAAGGTTCTCACCTTCGCGCGTTCGGACGTTGACACTGCCCGATTCCACTTCTTTATCCCCTAATACTAGCATATAGGGAATACGTTCTAATGTTTTCTCTCGTATCTTAAATCCAATCTTTTCGTTACGCAAGTCGCTAACGGCACGCAAACCTGCATTTTTGAGCTCACTAACCACGTTTTCACAGGCATCAGCTTGCTTATCAGTGATGTTCATGACCACAACTTGTTGCGGTGCTAGCCATACTGGCATCCAACCAGCATAGTGTTCGATCAAAATACCAATGAAGCGCTCAAATGACCCTAAGATGGCACGGTGCAACATAATAGGCACTTCACGATCGTTCTGCTCATTGACGAACTCAGCATCGAGGCGCTCAGGCATATTGGGATCTACCTGAATGGTACCGCATTGCCAAATACGACCTAACGAGTCTTTTAGACTAAACTCAATCTTTGGACCATAGAAAGCGCCTTCGCCAGGTAGATAATCCCAGTCTAGGCCTGAGCTATCAAGCGCATCTGCTAACGCCTTTTCTGCAAAGTCCCAAGACTCATCACTACCAACACGTTTTTCGGGACGAGTAGAGAGCTTCATAATAATGTTATCGAAGCCAAAATCTTCATAGACAGCAAGCGTTAGCTTGATAAATTCTGCTACTTCTTGCTGAATCTGTGCTTGCGTGCAAAAGATATGAGCATCATCTTGCGTAAAACCACGTACGCGCATCAGACCGTGCAATGAACCTGATGGCTCGTTACGATGGCAAGAACCAAATTCTGCCATACGTAGTGGCAAATCACGGTAAGACTTTAAGCCTTGATTGAACACTTGCACATGACAAGGGCAGTTCATTGGTTTTACGGCATAATCACGATTTTCACTAGAGGTCGTGAACATATTAGTTGCGTAGTTGCCCCAATGTCCTGAGCGCTCCCACAGACTGCGATCAACGATTTGTGGCGTTTTGATCTCTTCGTAGCCGTTATCGTATTGTACTTTACGCATATATTGCTCAAGTACTTGATAAATTGTCCAGCCATTGGCATGCCAGAACACCATACCTGGGGCTTGCTCTTGCATATGAAATAGGTTTAACGCTTTACCAATTTTACGATGGTCACGTTTTTCTGCTTCTTCAATACGCTGGATATAGGCTTTTAGCTGTTTTTTATCAGCCCAAGCAGTACCATAAATACGTTGCAGTTGCTCGTTTTTCGCATCACCGCGCCAATAGGCACCTGACATTTTGGTCAGTTTAAATACTTTCAAAAAGCGCGTATTGGGCACATGCGGGCCACGGCACATATCGACGTATTCTTGATGATGATACAGACCAAAAGCTTCTTCACCTGGCATATCATTAATCAGTTTTAGCTTATAGTCTTCGTTACGTGATTCAAAGATCTCAATTGCTTCGGCACGTGGCGTCATTTTTTTGATAACGTCATAATCTTGCTTGATCAGCTCCATCATGCGTTTTTCAATAGCTTCCATGTGCTCAGGCGTAAATGGCGTTTCACTAAAGATATCGTAATAAAAACCATCATCAATAACAGGACCAATGACCATCTTCACATCAGGATATAGCTGTTTAACTGCATGACCTAATAAGTGAGCGCATGAGTGACGAATGATATCGACACCGTCATCGTCTTTTGGTGTCACGATTTCAACGTTGGCATCAGCGACGATAGGATCGTACGCATCTACTAGGTGACCATTGACACGTCCAGCAACTGTCGCTTTAGCGAGCCCTGCCCCAATACTTTGCGCCACTTCCATGACTGTTGTATGACCTTCGAAGTTTTTCACGCTACCATCGGGTAAAGTAATCGCTACCATAATCTATTCGCCTGTTATTAGGTCCGTTGGCAGTGATGATTGCAACCATCAATCATATAACCGTAAGACCGCATCAATTATATCTAATCATTGTGATATATAGTAAGAGTGACACATTACTTGCTACTGCTTTGTACTGCTATATATTGTGGGTTTTATTGGTTATTCAAGAGTGTTTAACCAATAACGACATCATAGACAGAACTTTGTCATCTATCTAATACAGATAATCAGCAAAAATAAGTAATGCAATAAAAGGGTGATTATAGCAAAAACCGTCTACCAAGACTAGATAGCAAGGGGTAGAGCCTTAAGCTCAATAAGAGATAAACTGCGAAAGTTATTTTTGAACATTTCAAAACAGAATGTTGGCAAAACTATATAAAACTTGGCGATTGACCCTCTGTATAGCGATGTTTGTAGTAATATCAATATTGAAGGTGGAAGAAGTAGAAGCAAATTCAAAGAGGTAAAAATACTTCAAAGATAATAAACGGCAATACATATCTGATAAAACTGTCAATCAGAGCACACTTCTATTTTCTTTCCTTTTAAAGCAGCCAGCTCCAACCCATTGAAAAAGCTATCTTTTTTATATTCTGCTAAAATAAGTCCAAAAACATCAACAAAACAGG
>NZ_DDNS01000040.1:8978-9248 GCF_002341255.1 Psychrobacter sp. UBA2514 | reverse complement strand
TGGTTCGCTGATAGAGCCGGTTGCGATGAAAGGCTTGACGCGCTATAGCGTGACTAGGCAAGGCGACAACTTAATCGTTGATACGACTAGCAATATCAACGAGCGAGCAGATAACGATCAGCTCGCTGATACGCATACCATCATCGTCGGCGGCGGCGGTGCAGGTTTTATGACCGCGCATCAATTGCGCCAAGGTGGCTATGGCGGCAAAATCACCATGATTAGCAAAGATGACAAAGCTCCTTATAACCGCCCATTATTATCGAAAGC
>NZ_DDNS01000040.1:8052-8864 GCF_002341255.1 Psychrobacter sp. UBA2514 | reverse complement strand
ATGGATGAAGATAAGCTATTATTGGGCGGATCAGATTGGGCGAGTAGCAACGATATTGATCTGCACCTGAATCAAACGGTCAGCGAAGTATTGCCCAATGAGGCGACCATTGTCATAAAAAATGAAAACGGCGACAGCACGCGGCAGACAGCGGACTTCTTAGTGGTGGCAACAGGGGCGTCGCCGATCACTCCGCCTATCAAAGGAGCAGAGACAGATGGCGTCTATACCTTGCGTAGCATGGCAGATGCCAAATTGATCAAAGCGGCCAGTCATGACCAGCGCGTAGTGATTATCGGTACAGGTTTTATCGGTATGGAGACCGCTTCGGCATTGGCGCAAGCAGGCACGACTGCTTCTATTACCGTGATTGGACAAGGCAGCCGTGTAATGAGCAATATCGTCTCAGAAACGGTGAGTAACGCCTTAATTAAGCTACATGAAGAAAAGGGCATTAACTTTGTGTTCGATGCAACCGTCAATGAAATCACTAAGATTGAGCGTCAAGTGGACAAGGATGGAGATAGCAATAATCAGGCTTTCTCAAATGTAGGCGGTGTGACGTTGGCGAATGGCGAGCATATTGATGCTGATATTGTGGTCTTGGGCACAGGTGTGTCACCACGTACAGAGATATTGCATGAGATCAATGATCCAGATGGTGTACAAGTTGACGCTCATCTACAACTGCGCGATGGTATCTATGCGCTCGGTGATATTGCCAAACCTACCAACCAAATGGGTCGTATGCGTATCGAACATTGGCGCGTGGCGTTGCAGCATGGCATGGTCACGGCAGCCGCAATACTAAA
>NZ_DDNS01000040.1:7348-7903 GCF_002341255.1 Psychrobacter sp. UBA2514 | reverse complement strand
ATGACAATGTCGATTCGCTAGAGGCGCGCATTCCCTTCTTTTGGACCATGCAATATGGCAAAAGCCTACGCTATAGCGGTCATGCGCCAACGCCCGATCACAATATCCTATTTGGTACGCCAGATACGCTCGACTATATCGAATATTATTTTGATGACGAAGGTGCGGATACACGTGCGAGTGCGGCAAGTACGCTTGGACGTGATAAAGAGCTGGTTGCTTTCTCTGAACTATTACGCCGAGGTCATGCACCAACGCGCGCACAGCTTAATGCAGGGTTTGATATGATTGACCAGGCGCATGCATTATCGCGCTAGTACTATAGACAGATAAGTATTAGTATTTAAGCTGGCTTAGGAAACTAGGCCAGTTTTTTTATAAATAAAAAAGGAACACTATAATATGAATAAAAGTAATTTGAGCAAAGATGCCGTATTTTTACGTCAGGCTGACGCGAGTGATATTGGCGCACTTGAGCGGTTATTAAACTGCTGCTATCGAGAGACAGCGGGCTGGACCAATGAGGCTGACTTAGTCGGCGGTATCCGTATCACG
>NZ_DDNS01000040.1:6707-7288 GCF_002341255.1 Psychrobacter sp. UBA2514 | reverse complement strand
CAGAGGAGCTGGCGAGTACGATTAATAATCCCACACACTATCTGTTTGTCTATCCAAAAACCACGACAGGTGAGCGTGATGCAGAGGAAACAGGTGAAATACTTGGTTGTATCGCTGTCGATATAAAAACTGATGCCAACTCAAACAAAAAAGCCTATATCGGTATGTTTGCGGTACATCCTGAACTGCAAGGGCAGGGCGTTGGCAATGTGCTACTACAGGCTGCCGAGACTTTTGCCACACGACATCTGTTATCAACTGAAAATGACACTGATAAACAGCCTGCACGCTTAACCATGTCAATTTTGAGCCATCGCCCTGAGCTTTTGGCTTACTATCAGCGCCGTGGCTATCAGTTAAATGGTAATAAAATACCGTTCCCAAATGATGGTAATAATGGTGAGCCAAAACGCGAAGATTTAGAGCTATTGGAGTTAGAAAAAAGGGTCAGTGCATAGCCCCTATCTTGATGGCCCCCAAAAATGCCCAAAGGTCATAAATAGCCCAATACTGAGTAAGATAAATGCCACAATGATTAAGCGCTTAAACCAATTAAAGGCGGGCACGCGCGTGGCATTATC
>NZ_DDNS01000040.1:5581-6612 GCF_002341255.1 Psychrobacter sp. UBA2514 | reverse complement strand
GCGGGCACGCGCGTGGCATTATCATCAGACATGAGAAAAGCGAATAAAAATAGCAAACTTCCTGCCAAGGTCATGATGCCTAAGCCCACGGGTAATATAAAAAGGTAAATCTGCCACACAGTCATCTCGCAACGGTCATTATTAAACGCATCATAGCAGTATCAGGATTGTGCTGTCTGTATGTGGTTTTACACTAAAGCAAAAATAGACAATAAAAAAGGCCATTTGTTAAAAATAGCCTTTCTTCTCATTCAGTCTGTCTAACGCATCGTCACAAACTCTTCTGCACCGGTTGGATGAATAGCAACGGTATTATCAAAGTCTGCTTTGGTCGCGCCCATCTTCACTGCTACGGCAAACCCTTGCAGCATCTCATCGACACCGTAACCGATGCCATGTAAGCCGATGATTTTTTCTTCCTCACCTAAGCACACCAGCTTCATCACGCATTTTTGGCGATGCTGCGTCACCGCGCTATACATCGAGGTAAAGGTCGAGGTGTAGCACTTAATGTTGTCTTTGCCATGTAGCTTCACCGCGTCAATCTCTGATAAACCAATAGTACCGATAGCGGGATGAGTAAATATAACCGTTGGTATCAAATCATAAATCAAATGCTCATTGGTCTTGTTGTTAAACAAGCGCTCAGACAGACGCCTACCAGCGGCGATGGCAACTGGTGTCAGATCAATGCTGTTTTCGATAATGTCACCGACCGCGTAAATACCATCGACATTGGTATTTTGGAATTTATCGACTTTGATTTTGCCAAACTCGGTGGTTTCTACGCCCGTTACTTGTAGGTTGATGTTGTCGGTTGAAGGTGCGCGGCCAATCGCCCAAATCAAGCAATCGACCGTATCAAGCGTGCCATCTTTAGTACATAGCTCTAAACAGCCATCTTCGTTTTTATTGACTTCGGTAAGGGTGGTGTTGGTATGCAGATGAATACCGTCTTGCTCCATCTCTATGAGCAAGGTCTCAACGATAGTGTGATCAAACGAGCGTAGCGGCGAATGCTGACGCACGTA
>NZ_DDNS01000040.1:4470-5459 GCF_002341255.1 Psychrobacter sp. UBA2514 | reverse complement strand
AGCGGCGAATGCTGACGCACGTATAGATGCACCTCAGCGCCTAAGCTGTTCAGCACGCCTGCGATTTCGACAGCGATATAACCTGCGCCTGCGATAGCGACGCGTTTGGGCAAATGAGTCAATTTAAAAAAACCATCAGAATCGATGCCGTGCTCTGCGCCTTTGATATTAGGCTTGATAGGATGACCGCCCGTCGCGATTAGGATATGATCGGCAGTGATTTGCTCGCCATTGACCTCAACCGTATTGGTATCGATGAATTTAGCAAAGCCTTTAATCACTTCCACGCCATTTTTGGCTAAGTTATTGTCATAAGAGCGATGGATATTCTCGATGTACTGCTGACGGCTTTGAACGAGTTTTTGAAAATCGAAATTCTTTAACTCAACCTCGAATCCGTAGTCTGGCGCGTACTTCTCAATCGCCTCGGCGACTTGCGCGCCGTACCACATCACCTTTTTGGGTACGCAGCCCCAATTGACGCAAGTGCCGCCTAATTGCTCCGCTTCGATAATCGCGCACTTTTTGCCATAGCTTGCTGCACGGTTAATGGAGGCAATACCGCCGCTACCGCCGCCAATGGAAATATAATCATAATGCTTTGTCATTGTTATGTCTCTTCATTAAGTTTCGGTACAGTTTTGAACTCTATTGTAATGGGTATGGATAATCCATCTTACAAGTTTTTTATCATAAGGGTGTGCCAGCTAGCATCAGTTTATAAAAGTATTTAAACAAAAATAGCCTAACACACAATAATCTCATTTAAACCCACTTAAACCTGCCTAGACTATGGCACGCCGTCTATAAAATAACAGCCCAGGAATGGACAAGCCCAGTACCAATCCTGAGGTCACAAACAAGGCTTCGAATAAATACACCATCATTTGGCTAAATAACTCGTCCGAAAAACCAAAATAGCCTATCTGCACCATACTGACCATCGCTTTATAAGCGGCGATACCTGGCATCATACAGATGACACTTGG
>NZ_DDNS01000040.1:4048-4362 GCF_002341255.1 Psychrobacter sp. UBA2514 | reverse complement strand
GGCATCATACAGATGACACTTGGGGAGATTAACGCTTTGGGCGGTAAGGTATATTTCTTAGAAAAATATACCCCCAAAAAGCTGGCAAGCATCGCCCCAAAAAAGCTCGCTATCACCAGATGAACATGCTGATAGACAAGCGCGGTTTTTAGTCCGAATCCCAGAGCGGTCATCAGCAAACACGGCAAAATATAGCGTTTGGGTACGCTGAACATCAGCGTCCAGCCAAGGGTAATGATGCAAGACAGCACAACGGTCTCAATAAACCACATCTAAAACCCCCAGTGCTGTATGCGTAGTAACACCAGCGCCAT
>NZ_DDNS01000040.1:3466-3849 GCF_002341255.1 Psychrobacter sp. UBA2514 | reverse complement strand
ATCAGCGGAAAGCTTGGAATCAGCAGCAGCACGCTAGAGGCAACGGCGATATCGGCATTATTGCCAATATCAAAATAATAAGTCGTCGCCCCGATCAAGGAGGCGATAAAAGCGGTAGCAATAACGGTGATAAAAGGGTTAAAGTGATGCTTGGACAAATAGATACGAGTAAACATCGCCACCATACCCGCGATAAAGGTCACCGCCGTAATCGACCAGCTGCCGCCATTCAAATAAGCAAACGCCGCACAAGAAGCGCCGACAAATATACTGACTAGCCATGTCGGATACACGGTTTTATCCAACTTATCAAACGCAAGGGTTGTGCGGTCAATCAAATCATTATTATTGATCGTGGCTTCGGTTTTATTGACGATTTGCTG
>NZ_DDNS01000040.1:2739-3322 GCF_002341255.1 Psychrobacter sp. UBA2514 | reverse complement strand
TCGGTTTTATTGACGATTTGCTGGATTTGCACCAATAAATTGACATTGATGCTTTGGTTGATGGTGTCTCGGGTGGTGGTGATACAACGCTCATTACAGATAGTCGTCAAAGTGATCGCATTAAAATTTAGCGAACACTCGACGCTACTCATTCCCAATGCAAACCCCAAACGCTTCGATAAGTCCACCACCACGGCAGACTCAGCGCCATACTGCATAAGCAGTAAGCCGCAGCGCACGCAGAGTCGAGTGATGCGTTGCTGCTGTACGTAGCTGATAGAAGTCATTGGAGGAATATGCATATTGGCTGCGATATCGATATGGATAGAGGTAAAGATAGCATAACTTGCCTTGCTTATTTGCTACTATTATAAAGCGTAAACCACTGTCACAAGGAGAATAAAATGCATATCGCTATCTTAACGCTGACTTTTGCGCTACCTGGTTGTAGCTCATTAAAAGAAAAACGCCAACGTATGGGCGGATTGCACGCACGTTTTGGCAATACGCCAAGCGTTGCGGTGTGCGAAAGCGGTGAGCGCGATCGCCATGATGCTAGCGAATGGACATTCGTTATAGTCGG
>NZ_DDNS01000040.1:2097-2640 GCF_002341255.1 Psychrobacter sp. UBA2514 | reverse complement strand
GAATGGACATTCGTTATAGTCGGGCTGTCTAAACGTGAGGTTGAGTCTCAGTGTAGCCAGATTGAGGAAAAGATAGAACGTACAGTAGATGCGCGGGTGATGAATGTTGAGAGGGAGTTTGTATAGTTAGAATAGGAGCTAAACTGCATCACAAATTAGCTATTTAGTATTACTGTCAAATACTTTCTAAGTTATTCGTAAGCTCTAAAAAATGCTCGATAGCTGCCTTACTGTTAGGTTTTTCTATACTTCTTTCTTGGAGCAACTCTAGAGTCCATTGCTTAACTTCGTTCAATTTGCTTTCAATAAGAAATGGTTGATAATAAAAAGGGGGTAATTTTTGAGCATTTACCAGCTCTCGATAATGCCAAATCGCTGTATCAATTCTATCTCCGTTGTTAAATTTGGCAACCTCAACTTTAAAAGCAGGGTGCTTTAGCAATTCTCGAATATATCTAATTCTATCTATTCCATCATCAAGCGGTTGCCAAACAACAGAACTGAAATTTTCTTTACTAATATTTTGTATAGCTTCAAAAAAAT
>NZ_DDNS01000040.1:444-1973 GCF_002341255.1 Psychrobacter sp. UBA2514 | reverse complement strand
ATTTTGTATAGCTTCAAAAAAATCCTCGCTATCATTTCCATGTTTGCAAAATCGCATAAAAATTTCGGATAGAGTACTAGCATCAGTATTTAGAGCCAATCCCTTTTTTTGATTACTAATGGTCTGCAAAAGGAACTTATAAAAAATATCAGGAGGTACAGGGATTCTAAGGTAATAATCTCCTATAAACCACTCGCTTGGTCCTTTCTTGACTTTGTCCTCTATATATTGTTTCACTAACTCTTCAAATTTTTTGGCTAACTCAGGAGAACCATTTTTTTCGAGTATATTGTAATAGAGGCTTAAATTAGGGAATGCTTCTCTGTCTATCCTATCCTTAATATTGTCAAATAGTCTCTGATTGAAGCTTTGATCTGAGTCTAAATTACGATATTCAGCCATCAAGTTCTTATTTTCTCTATCATTTTCCAAATTTTGTTCAGTAATTAAGTCTTGCTCTAGTAGGCTTTCAAACTTTTCATGATCTACATCAATATTGGTAATCAGTTCAATAATGATTTTAGCCCACCCTTCCATACGAAAGTTAGGATAGAATTTTGAAAGCTTTTTTTCTACATCATCTTTCTTAGTTCTAACAGGTGGTTTTAGTGCTTCATCATCACTTTTTAAAAAGATATCTAATCGGTCATCGAGACCATCTTCAGAAAAATATGTTTCTAACTCTTTCATATCGACATCAAGAACTTTAGGAATGTCATTAACAAGCTTGATAATAAGAATTTGTCTTAGGATTTCTTCCTTGCTCAACTCTGATAAATCTGATGAGTGTTTTATTATCTCCTGATAGATTTTCTGAACGCGCTGATAAAACCTAAGA
This sequence comes from Psychrobacter sp. UBA2514, assembly GCF_002341255.1. NCBI lineage: Bacteria > Pseudomonadati > Pseudomonadota > Gammaproteobacteria > Moraxellales > Moraxellaceae > Psychrobacter > Psychrobacter sp. UBA2514. The sequence goes on along the minus strand of NZ_DDNS01000040.1, from coordinate 1,135 downwards.
TTTCTAACACCCATAGTTTGATAAAATTTCTCGTAGATAGGAAATGTATCGACATCACTAATCTTATCTTTAATAATTGATAATGAGTCATCTAAAACTAATACTTCATCAAACACTTTTTCCTTATATTCTCTAAATTTTTTATCTGCTTTACCTTCGTGTAATATCACTACTACTTTACAGTTTTTCTCTAAGCTTAGATGATTCACTAAACCCATCACATCTTTAATATCTAAGTTTTTAGATAGCCTTTCGATATCGTCAATGCAAACCAAAGTGTCTCCGATAAGACTGGTAATGGCACTGCTAATTAATCCCTTACCAAGAGACAAACTGACACCTGCACCTTCAAGTTTTGGCAGGTCTATAGCATCCAAGCTCTTTTTAAAGATACCTTTAAGACCAGAAAGGTAGTCTTTTTTTTGAGTGGTCTCGTGGGTGCTAAGGGCAATTTCAAATTTCAACGCTTCTATTGAATCTATACCGAAAAGAGAGACATAAGAGTATTTGTTAACACCTAAATTTATATGGTTTTCCTCGTAGAAGTCATTCCAAAAGCGCGTCTTACCAATACCCCATTCACCAGTCAGAGCAATAGCAAATGAGCTTTCTTCATCAATCAAATCTATAAGTCGTTTTTCAAGATTTTCTACATTTGCCATCACTAATACCTTACAGATGTTCTTAAAAT
>NZ_DDNS01000040.1:0-313 GCF_002341255.1 Psychrobacter sp. UBA2514 | reverse complement strand
TTACAGATGTTCTTAAAATAATGGTTATATTAACATCAAGCTTAAACCTTAACCAATAAAAAAAGGCCACTCCCAAAAGAGTAGCCTTTAAATTAAAACCAAACAATTAACTAAACTAACCCGCCTCAGAAACCACCTGCGTAAGCATCGGCTTCAAAAACTCACCCGTGTGTGAGCCTTCGACCTCTGCGACCTCTTCTGGCGTACCCTCCGCGATAATCATGCCGCCGCCTTTACCGCCTTCAGGGCCAAGATCAATCACCCAATCGGCTGTTTTGATGACATCGAGATTATGCTCGATGACCACGATGGT
>NZ_DDNS01000018.1:100036-161815 GCF_002341255.1 Psychrobacter sp. UBA2514 | reverse complement strand
GAAAAAAACAGGCTGAGAAATTGATAAATAGTGAAATGCAAATAACACTATACATCAAATGCCCAGCCTGTCTAAGTGACAATATAAAGAAAAATGGTTTCAAAAGCTATACCCCAAGGGAACTAGCAAAACAGACCTCTTAATCAATTAATAGACCACTTAAAATAGACTGCTATAATGGAACCACTTATAACAGACTAGTGAAACCAGCAGACCTTGCTTGGCTTTTCTATTGTCCAGCCTGTGAGTAACAATACTCGCAGGCTACAGTATCAGCGATAAACGGTTCTATAAAAAGTATCGCAATTTAGTACTTTATTCAACCAAACACTCGCCACAATATCCAAAATATACCTATCATCAATACCGCGATGACAAGCAATCGTTTTAGCCAATAAGGGAGTAAAGGTTTTTTATAGCCCAAGTCATTGAGTTGACTGTCGACACCCGCTTGTAAGCTTTTAAACCCTTGCCCTGGCTGAGTAGATTTGACACGATTTTTTACCAATGGACCAGGCTCATCTTCGACCTCTTGCTCTCTATCGAAACTAATGGCCTGATTGGGGATACCTTGTTTGCTGGCGATGGTATTGAGCTTTTGCTGTTGTTTTACTTTGAGTGCTGTCTCATAGGCATCAATCCTAGTTTTGGCTTCATCCATACTGATGTTTTCGTCTGCCGCCAACGTTTTGATGGCCATCACCAAGTTGTTTTTTTCGACCATCATAATGATGTCTTTTGGCAACTTTGTACTGACCGGCTTTTTGCTAGGGTCGGGGTTAAACATGGCTGTCCTTATTACGGCGTATGCGTGTGAATGAGTAGTCGCGTTTATTATAACCATTTTACATATAGAGTATTCAAGTTACACACAGAGTATTCAAGCAAAAAAATACCGCGATCACATTGCGATCGCGGTATTTTGGTATTTATCTATGATTAGCATTTATGCCAATTTTAATAAATTATAGGTCTTTCCAGCGTTGGATAGATTCTTTGATGACCTCTTTCGCTTGCGCAACATCACCCCAAGATTCAACCACAGTAGTGCCCGCTTTTTTCAGGTCTTTATAGTGGCTGAAATGGAACTCTAGTTGGTTGATTAACTGCTTTGGTAGGTCTTCTAGGCTGTTGTAAGCATTACCTGTGTCACGGTCGTCAGCAGGGACGACAACGATTTTGTCATCGACTTCGCCATCATCAACAAACTTCATGACACCGATGACTTTGGCCTTTAAAAAGATGCCAGTCGGTAGTGGCTGTTCAGTCAAAATCAATGCATCTAGCTCATCACCATCTTCGTCAAGCGTTTGCGGGATGAAACCATAGTTACATGGCTTAGCAAAAATCTGTGGATCAATACGATCAAGCTCAAATACGGCCAAGTCGCGATTCCACTCAATTTTATGGCTGCTACCAGCTGGGATCTCTACGACTACGTTGATGATACCGCCGTCTACGTCGCCTGCGTCCAAAATTTTATTAAAATCTGCCATGAAATACTCCAATTTGCTTTTGTTTTAGAGGTTTGAATGATTGATTTAGCTAGGGATACTGCAAAATTTTTACCGCACCCGATTTGTACTGGGTGCGATTATAACAAGTTTGGTCTAAATTTTCTCTTAATGCTTAAGTCTAAGCGTGCAAGATATTATGCAAAAAAAGATTATGCAAAAATGGACTCAAAACTCACTTTGGCGCTATTGCTCGTAATTCAATCAGTCCAGCATGACGCTTGGCGATATTGTCGATAAGTTTTTGAGTAACTATCTTGTAGTTTAATGTGTCGCTGATTTGTTGAGTCGTTTGTGTTTCTGACTCTTTTTGCTCTGAATCTGTCTGCATGGCCACAAAATCAGACAAGCGCAACATCTGCATCCCCGCATAACCGCAAGGATTGATAGCATTAAATGCTGACAAATCACAGTCTAAGTTAATTGCGATACCATGATAGCTAAAACCATGCTTAATCTTGAAGCCCAACGACGCTATTTTTCCAAGCATAATCTTATTATCAAGAGATTTGTCATCTAGCGAGTTGTTATTAGCATTGCTACTGTCATCCGCTACAGTGGGGTCAGAATACATATAAACGCCAGGTGCATCACGGCGGGCGTGGGCACTGATATTGTCACGACTAGATGGCGAGCTATGCAGACAGTCATTAACGACGTCTTCTATCGCTTGTTCAGCATGGGAGACCAGATGGCGTACACTCCAGCCCAAACTGTTTAAGTCAAACAACCAGTAAAGTACCAGCTGTCCGTGACCGTGCCAAGTTACCTGACCACCGCGGTCGGTCTTGATGATAGGCGTGTCGGTGCGCTGCAATATGTGTTCTTCTTTGCCTGCTTGTCCAAGCGTATAAACATCGTTGTGATCAACGATCCATAACTCATCAGGCGTGCGCAGTCCTTGCTGTTTTTTTAGATCAATACGTTCGAGAGTACGTGACAGCATGGCATCGAGAGTGGGAACATAATCGGCTGCTGACAGAGATTTACTGATCAGCATGTCATTGAGCGGTTGTGTGTCGTTTTGCATGAGCGTGTCTGTCTTATTATTGTCTGGTTTAAATATATATAATGCCGATGGCTAGTGTAGCAGTTTTGACAGGTATCGCTCAAAGATTATATGCTATCACGCAGTCTAAAAGACAGTTAAATACTAAGGGTGAAAGTCATGAAGGATTCATAAAAATATTTATATATCATTGGGTTAGCTGATAGGTAGACAACACTAGTACAGACGCACTAGTCAACCAAAGAAGCTGTTCATTGCGCAGTCAATGCGCTACATTAAAGTTTGATAAGCAAAACCGAATAAAATGTACGGTCAGGGCATATAACGGATGCGCGCGTCTGACTAACAAAGTAACACCATAATTCAATAAACATATTGAGCATGTGACATCATATGAGCACGACAAGGAAGATAAATGACAGATAGCAACCAACACGTCCATGAGCAGGCACCAACCGATGCAAGTTTTGCGCTGCAGCGTATGCCTGAAGCACTGAGTACCGCAAAAACCATCGATGAGATGAAAGCGCAATTTGCGCGCTTACAAATGCTAAGCCGTACGCGGCCGATCAATGACTGGGGCACTCGTGAGACCCAGCTAGATAATTTAGAAGTGATGTTGAGCGACAATCAAGAAAGCTTTGCAAAAGCAATCAGCGCAGACTTTGGCTATCGTAGCCAATCAGAGACTCAGTTTGCTGAGTTGTTTCCAAGCTTCACAGGTATCAGTCATGCCAAAAAGCACGGTAAAAAATGGATGAAAACGTATCGTGCGCCTATTTCACCCATATATATGCCCGCTCACAACGAGATTCAGCCGCAGCCATTGGGGGTGGTCGGTATCATGGTGCCTTGGAATTATCCTTTATTTTTGGCAATCGGACCGATGATTGATGCGCTTGTCGCAGGCAACCGGGTCATGGTCAAAATGAGCGAAGCTGCGCCGCAGTTTGCTCAGACATTTGCTGATGCCATTTCTCGTTATTTTTCGCCCGATATGATCTGCGTGGTACTGGGCGAGGTTGATATTGCGGCCGCCTTTAGCGAATTACCTTTTGACCATCTACTCTATACTGGGTCGACTGCGGTCGGCAAAAAGGTAATGGCTGCCGCCGCGCCTAACTTGACACCAGTGACGCTTGAGCTTGGCGGTAAGTCACCAGTGATTGTATTGGATGATGCCAATCTAGAGTCGGTGGTCAACCGTGTCATGATGGGTAAAACACTAAATGCAGGTCAGACGTGTATTGCCCCAGATTATGTATTGATTCAGCGTCAATATCATGACCAGTTTATCCATTTGGCAAAAGAGTGGATGGCCAAGCATTATCCCAATATCGAAAACAATCCAGACTATTCACGCATTATCAATGGTGAGCAGTTTAAACGGGTCAAGGGTTACCTAGACGCGCTAACAGGTGTTGAGATACACGCACTTACTGCAGTTGAGCCCAATATCGAAACGCGCTTGATGCCACCTGTGATTGTGAGCGAGCCTGCGCCTGATAGCGATCTGATGCAAAATGAGATTTTTGCTCCGATTTTGCCGCTGATGCATTATGAGACATTGGATGATGCGATTTCTTTCGTCAACGCGCGTCCACGTCCATTAGCGCTGTATGTCTTTAGTGACAACTATAGCAGCATCGAAAACGTGCGTAACAATACCGTCTCTGGGGGTCTATGTATCAATGAAGTGATCATGCATGTCGCCCAGCATGACTTACCGTTTGGTGGGGTCGGTGACTCTGGTACAGGCGCATACCATGGCAAAGCGGGCTTTGAGCGCTTGAGCCATATGAAACCTATCTTTGTACAGACCAAGCTAAATGGTCTCAATTTCTTATTGCCGCCTTATGGTGGACTGTTTAAAAAGGCGATGGCATTGTTTTTGAAATAATTGCTCTATGGGAGTTATTCAAAAATTGATTTTGAACTCTCTTCATTCGATACCTATATCTATAGCATCTATCAAAATAGGTGCTATTTTTTTGTCAAAAAATCAAAGGTTAGCATTGGGAAAAGCGTTATCAATGATAGCGTTTATATCTGCATGGCATGAGGTTTAACCATCTCAGCAATCGACAAATAAGCATTTGTTATTACTCCTATAAGTCGCTACACTTTGTAGTAAGTCTAAACAACAGTGAATGATTCATAGATGTTGTGAGTCAATATGGCATCGTGATGCTCTGTGGTTGTGATACTTCTTTCATGCCAGTACAAAACAATAAATAGGACAAAGCATGCGCCAATGGATTGCATTAAGCTTACTGTGTATGAGCGCGTTGTTGCTGCCTTTATCAGCATCCGCAGCTTGTGAGTCACCGATCAAGTTTGGCGCACTGACGTGGGAGAGCGGACAGTTTACCTCTGGGGTGCTTAAATATATTGCTGAAGAGGGTTACGGTTGTACGGTAGAAGAAGTGCCAGGAGCAGGACCTGCGCTTGAGACCGCATTGTCTCAAAACGATATTCAGATCATCGGTGAGCAGTGGATTGGACGCTCACCAATCATGGAAAATGCCATCGAGCAGAACAAAGTGGCTGTCATTGGCGATACACTCAAAGGCGGCGCAACCCAAGGGTGGTATGTCCCAAAATATGTATTAGAAGAAAACCCAGGGCTACGTCGTTATCAAGACCTGCCCAAATATGCTGATCTATTCAAAGACCCTGAAGATCCGAGCAAATCTCGCTTTATGAACTGTCCTTCTGGCTGGACCTGTGAGATTTTTAATACGCGCCTTCTAAAAAATACGGGGCTTGATAGTATTTTTAATAATGCTCATCCCGGTACGGGCGCTGCGCTCGATGCTGAAATCGCCTCTGCTTTTGAACAGCACAAGCCGCTATTGTTTTACTACTGGCAGCCTACGGGCCTAATGGCAAAGTATGACTTTGCTGCTTTGGAGTTCCCAGATCACAAAGATGCCTGCTGGCAAGACCTATTACTCGCTGATGGTACTTCCGATTGTGTATCTGGTTTTCCAGTATCGCCTCTTGGTATTGCAGCATCGACCCCATTTATCGACACCAATCCTGAGCTTGCAGAGGTGTTTAAGCGTGTTCAGTTCACCTCCGATGAGCTGAACGGCGCTATCTTGGAGATGAGTGAGAGTAAGCGTAGTGGCGATGAGCAGGCGTTGGTGTTTTTGCGTGATAACCCAGACGTTTGGCGCGGTTGGTTGTCTGAGGAAGCTGCTACCAATCTTGCGACTAAGCTAGGTGTCAGTTTGGACGGTACCACCTCGATTGATGATACTGCTTCTACTCTGGATCAGTCGGTATTATCATCCAGTTTTCCATCATGGTCGCTTGAGACCCCGCTCAACAATGCCTTATCAAGCGTCGTCCAAAACTACGGAGACGTATTTCGCACTATTAGCACGGTGACACTTACGTACTTGCTCTTACCCATTGAGCGATTATTAACGATTATTCCGCCTTGGCTGATTATCGCCTTGGTGGCTGTATTGGCGTGGTTTGGTGTACGCAAGATTTGGTTTGCGTTGGCATGCGGCGCGGGGCTATTTTTGATTGGTGCTTTTGGGTTATGGGGCGCGCTGATTGATACCTTAGCGTTACTCATCGTGTCAGTATTGGTCACGGTGGTGATTGGTATTCCTATCGGTATTGCCATGTCGGGTAGCAAGCTGCTGCGCAAGATTGTGACGCCAGTACTCGATGTGATGCAGACGATGCCAAGCTTTGTGTATCTCATACCGGTACTGATGCTGTTTGGTATTGGTAAAGTGCCTGCACTTTTTGCAACGGTTATTTACGCGCTGCCACCACTGATTCGCCTGACAACGTTGGGTGTTACCCAAGTGAATCATGAAATGGTCGAGGCAGGACGCTCTTTTGGTAGTACGCATTTGCAGCTACTCATTTGGATCAAGCTGCCACAAGCACTGCCCAGTATTATGGCAGGTATTAATCAGGCGGTCATGATGTCACTTGCGATGGTGGTGCTGGCGTCGATGATTGGTGCCCCAGGCCTTGGTGAAGATGTATTGCAATCTATCCAAACGCTTAATATCGGGCAAGGCTTACAAGCGGGTATGGCGATCGTTATCGTTGCCATTATCATTGACCGCATTACTCAAGCCTTTGGTCAAGGAAAGCGTGCTCGTCAAAAAACGATCAAAGCAGGCAGGCGTCCGATTGGGTAGAAACTTGTCCAATAGTCAATGAGTAAAGCCAGCATAAAAATCAAGCAAATAGCGAGAGTCACGATGAATCATATCCAGCTAAAAAATATCAGTAAAATCTATAATGCCAATAGCACGCAAGCCCAGTCTGCAATGGCGTTACTGGCTGAGGGTATGGATAGCGTTGCAGTTAAAGAACAAACTGGCTACTCGGTGGGGCTCTACGATATCAACTTGAATATCAAGGCAGGCGAGCTACATTGCATCATGGGGTTGTCAGGCTCTGGCAAGTCGACCTTGATACGTCATCTCAATCGATTGATTGATCCAACCAGCGGGGAGATATGGGTTAACACGACGGTCAATACCAAAACGCATGCCAAGGATAATACTCAGGCAAACACTGCGCCAGTAGACGAAAGCTCATCTAACGCTATCAATATTTTAGAACTTAATGATAAACAATTGCAGCACTACCGCCAGCAAACGGTCAGCATGGTTTTTCAGCATTTCGGCTTAGTTCCGCACATGACTGTGATTCAAAACGTCGCTTATGGTCTGCGTGTCCGTAAAATGAGTGTGAGCGAGCGTCATGAGATCGCGCGTTATTGGCTCAATGAAGTAGGGCTGACCAACCTAGAGCACAGCTACCCTGATGAGTTATCTGGCGGTATGCAGCAGCGAGTTGGGCTGGCTCGTGCGCTAGCAACGGACAATCCCATCTTATTGATGGATGAGGCATTCTCTGCGCTTGATCCGCTTATTCGCGCGCAGTTGCAAGATCAATTATTAGAACTACAAGAGCGCCTGAACAAAACCATCGTTTTTATCACCCATGATATCGATGAGGCTATTAAAGTTGGTCAGCGCATCAGTATTTTAAATGGCGGACGCTTAGTACAGACAGGAACACCAAGCGACTTAAGACACAATCCTGCTGATGATTATGTCGAGCAGTTTATGCGTGCCAAAGCTTAATTGGGATTGATGAGGGTGTCAGATACTTCTCTATCAGCACTCTTACTATCCTGTTAAATAAGTGTAGCTATCAACAGCTTACTATTAAAGTAGGCTCCAGTAGCGTTGTATACTATTAAGATGAACTAATGCGTCTCAACCATCAGAATCACTGTCTCTCCACCATTTTTCAAAGTCTTATCTCTTTAACTTGAGTTCCCTCATAATAGAATTTTGAGCTATTTATCGCTCATGGTTGCCAAAACTCGCACCATTCGTAACAAGGACATGTCATGTCATATAAAAACAATCAAAAAAATAGTAATCATGAAGAAATTAAGAAACCTCGCTCACCAAGCTGGCTAAAAAATGTTAGCGCCTTTAGCATGACAACAGTGCTAAGTGCAGGCATATTAGTCGCCTGTGGCCAGATGAGTAATGCAGAAAGCAGCGCAAGCAGTAGTACCAAATCAGGTAGTCAAAATACTGGTGTCACAAGCTCTCGTGACATGTTGCCTTCCGACATGCTCAAACAAATGCAAGCATTGCCGCAGCTAACGAGCGGCTTAGGCGACACAGGTGCGGCAGTGATTGATCCTAATAAGCCAACCTTGGTAAAATTTTGGGCGAGTTGGTGCCCGTTATGCTTGGGAACGTTAAAGGAGACTGAGACATGGCGCACTGATCCTAAATTTTCAGGGCTGAATGTCATGACTGTCGCCAGTCCTGGTCACCTGAATGAAAAAGCGGATGGTGAGTTTAGTACTTGGTATGCAGGCGTACAAGCGGACCACCCAAACTTGCCTGTCTTGACTGACCCTTCAGGTGAACTTATCAATAAGCTTGGTGTACAAGTTTATCCAAGCTGGGCTATCCTTGATAAAAATGGCAATCTAGTACACTTGGTAAAAGGTAATATATCAGTAGAGCAAGCCTACGCACTTGCCGAAAATGCAGATAATGGCTTCGCTGAGCTCAAAGCAGGTAACGCTAAACCTGCCAATGCACAAGCATCAGATAACAATAAAATCGAAACCATCAAGCAAAAAGATGGCGTGTACTACAATGAGACCGGCAAACCAATCAACACCCGCTCAATCTACCTTGCAGGGGGCTGTTTTTGGGGTGTTGAAGCTTATATGGAGCGCGTTGATGGCGTCATCGATGCCGTATCAGGTTACGCCAATGGCGATACAGCCAATCCAAGCTATGAGCAAGTCATTCGTGGCTCAGGTCATGCAGAAACCGTAAAAGTTACCTATGATGCCGACAAAACAGACCTCGATACCATCTTAAAATACTATTTCCGAGTGGTTGATCCAACGAGTCTGAACAAGCAAGGCAATGATCGCGGTGTGCAGTATCGCTCAGGTGTGTATTACACTGACAAAGAAGACAAAGCGGTGATTGATGCTGCGCTCAAGCGTGTACAAAGCAAATATGAGCAAAAAGTCGTGGTCGAAAATGAACCCTTAGATAATTTTTATTTGGCTGAGATGTATCATCAGGATTATCTGGCAAAAAATCCAAATGGCTATTGTCATATTGATTTGAGTCTTGCTGATGATAAGCCTGAAGGGGCAGCTCGCACCAAGCTTGCGCCAGTTGAGACTATTGCTGAGACGTTAGATCCCAAGCGCTATGCTAAATTTGACAAAGATGCGCTAAAGAATACCTTGACCAAAGCGCAATACAATATCACGCAAGAGGCTGGGACGGAGCGTGCTTTTAGTCATGAATATGACGATTTATTTGCACCAGGGATTTATGTCGACGTGGTGAGCGGTGAGCCGCTGTTTTTGTCGACTGATAAATATCAGTCAGGGTGCGGCTGGCCAAGCTTTACCAAGCCTATTGATATGCAAGTGATTACTCAGCATCAAGATACGGCATTCAATATGGTACGTACTGAGGTGCGCTCGCGCGTAGCAGATTCACATCTGGGTCATGTATTTCCTGATGGTCCAAAAGACCGTGGCGGGCTGCGTTATTGTATCAATGGCGGGGCGCTACAGTTCATCCCAGTCGATGTGATGCCGCAATCGGGCTATGCACCATTGGTAAAACTGGTGAAATCATAGTCGTTTTATTGCCACCTTTGAATAAATAAAAAAGACGTTAAGTTCACTCTTAGCGTCTTTTTTGTACCATGTACTGTTAGATATTCGATGATCATTTTCGCTAGTTGTACGAATTTTGCTGCAATCTCATGCGAACTCTGACATCAATACCAAACTTCGTTATACTGGATGGTTTATGGATGACGCATACTTTATGGGCGTCTATTATCCAGATGTTATTTATTATTCAGACATAAGGTCGCTTGGTTGATTCGGTGACACTTGTTTCTCATTTCTGCACTTTTAAGGCCATAGCATGACTGCTACTTATTCACCCATTATTACCTCACTGCTTGATAATGATTTGTACAAATTTACGATGTTACAAGCCATGTTGCATCAATTTCCGCAGACGCATGGGGTCTACCGTTTTCGCTGCCGCAATAATAAAGACACCGCTTATCCACTCGCCAATATCAAAAAAGATCTAGAGCAGCAACTAGACAGCCTGTGTGAACTGCGCTTTTTGCCAGATGAGCTGGACTACCTACGTGGTTTGCGCTTTATGCGCTCAGACTTTGTGGATTATCTTGAGCTATTTAAGTTAAAACGCCGGTTTATTACCGTCAGTATCGATGAGAAAGGCCGTTTGTCTATCGACATCGAAGGACCGATGATACAGGCGATGTTCTTTGAGGTGTTTGTATTGGCTATCGTCAATGAGCTTTATTTTAATGCGTTATCTGACGATAGCGTGATTGTAGAAGGACAGCGCCGCCTTGATGAAAAAGTGGCATTGCTGCATCAATATGCGGCAGAGCAGAAAAAAGAAGATCGTAATACGCCGCCGTTTATCGTCGCTGACTTTGGGACGCGTCGCCGCTTTAGTAAACGCTGGCAGGCACATGTGGTGGAGACACTACACAAGGCTGCGCCAAAAATCGTGGGCGGCACATCCAATGTATATCTGGCAAAGCAGCTTGGCATGACACCGATAGGCACGATGGCACATGAGTTTATGCAGGCATTTCAGGCATTAGATGTACGTCTGCGCGATTCACAAAAGGCAGCGCTTGAAGCATGGGTGCATGAATATCGCGGTGATTTGGGTATTGCATTGACAGACGTGGTTGGTATGGATGCGTTCTTGCGCGACTTTGATTTGTATTTTGCCAAGCTCTTTGATGGGCTGCGTCACGATAGTGGCGACCCTTACATCTGGGGTGATAAGGCAGTGGCACATTATGAAAAATTAAAAATAGATCCAAAGACAAAGATTTTGACTTTCAGTGATGGGCTGGATTTAGAAAAGGCTTGGGAGCTGCATCAATACTTCAAAGATCGTATTAGAACCAGCTTTGGCATTGGCACCAATTTGACCAATGACATGGGCATCACACCGATTAATATCGTGCTCAAATTAGTAGAGTGCAATGGTCAGCCAGTGGCCAAGCTGTCTGATAGCCCAGGCAAGACCATGATCAATAATGACACGTATCTTGCCTATCTACGCCAAGTCTTTGAAGTTGATGAGCCTGAATAAACTAACTGTCCGTGCTGCTAGTAGATTTTTCTTCGGCGAAGGCCGCATCCAATGCTTGCTGTACCGCGTTAATACGGGTTTCGCAAACGCGATAAGCCGCAATAGACTCTTCAACCGTGGTCATCAGATTATCAATATCAGGCTCGTCTTGTTGCTGTAATTCGGCCGCATTGGTTTTTAAAATATCGTAAGCCGCCTTAAAGGTTTTTGGGGCGGCTTTTTTGCGTCTGCGAGTAGGGGTGGTCATAAAATTTCCTAATTGTTAAAGGTAAGTAGATAAGTAGTTGTTAGATATTATTATATGATTAAATGGGCATGTCTGAGGTTTCAGTCGCTTTCTTGTCGATATTGACATCGATAATCTGCGCTTTTGCATTGCCATCTTTTAAAATGATATTGACGGTTTGCTCAGGAGACAGTTGGGTGCTGGTCGTGAGCGTTTGGTTGTTTTTGGCATCCGTGAGCATGGCATAGCCTTGTTTGAGCACGCGAGACGGGCGATGTAATAGCACAATATCACGTAGATGTTCGCTATCACGCTGTGATTGTATGACTTGCTGCTGCACGTTTTGCATAATCGATTCTTGATGAGTTTTGCTATTGGTCGCGGCTTTCGTCAGTTGTTGACGTGCCGAGGTTTGCGTTTGTGTATATCGCTCAGCCGTCAGTCTAGCGGCTTGCTTTACTTGACGCTGTGCGCTTTGTTGAATGCTGCGCCACGCATAATCATTGTCTTTTCGCAGAGCGGTGAGTTGCCCAATAGTTTGCGACTGTATTTGGCTCAACTGGCGTGTGCTTTGTTGTTCCGCCGTATTGAGTTGGCGCTGAGCGGCTTGTTTGATTTGCGCTTGATATTGTAGCGTCTGAGTGACGAGCTGGGCTAAATGACTATGGATAGCGGCAATCACTTTTGAGGGCGTATCAAAGCTGGTGTGCGCCACTTCATCTAAGATGACTTTGTCACGCTCATGACCGATACCCACCCAGACAGGCACAGGCTGCTCAGCCACCAACGCTGCCAGCTCATAATCATTAAGATAAGCCAAATCACCAACCGCACCGCCGCCGCGAATAATCACCAATAAATCAGGCAAACGCTGATAAATTTCATAAAACTGCTGCTGAGCACTAACGATGGCTTGGCGTATCTCAGCGGGTGCATGATTGCCTTGAAAAGTCGCATTATGGTAGTGGAAATGACAAGCACCTGTACTGGCTAAGCGATCCGCATCTGCTTGAAAGTCACCCAATCCAGCCGCCTTTTCAGGCGCGATGACCAGCACATGCTCGATATCAAAAGGGGTAGGCAGCTGCTGATTGAGGTGTAATAGCCCTTCGCCTGTTAAGCGATCAACCATTTCTGCATACTGCCGTGCCAAGTCGCCTAGGGTATAGCTGGGATCGATATCCTCAATCGTGATTGAAAAACCGTACTGGGGATGGAATCCTGCCGATACTTTAAGGAGTACGGTCAAGTCACGCTCAAGCGGCATACCCGTTGCGCGCTCAAACTTGGCTAATACACGAGCCGCTTTAAAGCGCCAAAGGTTGCCGCGGCAGCTGGCGACCACTTTGCCATCATCGTCTTTTTCTGCCAATTCAAAATAATAGTGACCACCCTTGCTCGACAGATTACGGATTTCAGCTTTGACCCATACCCGGTGGTCAAAGGTCTGTTTGATGACCATTTCAACCGCGGATAAGTAATCACTCAGGCGTAGGACCGTATCCTCTAAATGGTCTTCTTGCTCAGCGAGCTCGGCCTCTAGAGTGGCCAAATCTTTGGCAGGTGCGAGTACTTTGGCCTGTTTGATATTTGAAAGGTTAGGTTTGCGCATGATATAAGACCAAAGATAATGAAAATATAAAGACTGATGAAGATATGCTGAATACGATAGCGGATAGTTTAACCCAAAAGGGCGCGCACAAAAAGCAAAGCCAACAAGCTTTGATTGATATATCATCCATATCGCGGCTTGTTGGCTATTCCATCAATCACAGTATGTCAGGTGATGCTAGAGAAACGCAAATGGCGTCGCTCATTTAGAGAGTTGCTGATAGAGAGTTACTGGCAACGAAAATTGATCTTGTATTCATAATCATCATTGCGTGACAAATCTGGCGTGCCCGTGCCAAAGATTGAGCCGACCACGGAACCCACTTGCCCAACCATACGGCCAGTACGTTCATTTAAGATACCATTATATTTGACATTGTCATCAACAATAATGACTTGTTTGCTTCGACAGGTTTTTTGCGCACTATCAATTGCATTTTGCTGCGCTTTGACTTTGGTATCAGCGATTCCTGTGGTTTCATAAATAGAGTTGGCACGTTGAATCACTGGTGATGATGGCGTGCTTTGACAAGCGCTTAAAACGAGCGCACTGGCCAATATTGCACCTAAACTGGCAGTTTTGTTAAAGGTATTCATAAATAATTCCTAATGTATATAAACAGAACGTCTTAGCGATAGGCAAAGCTTCATGAATGTAGCGCATCTAGATATTACCTGTCTAGACGCTTATTGTGTGCGGTATTACAGCAGTATTACCTATCCAATTTATGACAAAAAAAGCGTGCTTAAATAAATCATATACTCAGCTGCTGGGCATCAACTTTGGCCTAACATAAAACAAGTCGCACCCGTACACAGCAAATCACTTGAAATAAAAATCATATCTAGGATAATTGAGCCATTCATTTTTATTAATAAGTAATACTATGCAATTGATTCCTGCTCCTGCTGGTGTGCTCGAGGTCGACGCACTATGGCAAAATGACAATCCTAACGACCCAAATACAGATACCGTTGCGCTGCTGTGTCATCCCAATCCGTTGTTCGATGGGACAATGAACAATAAAGTGGTCACGACTATGTACCGCTTTGCCCGTGACAATGGTATGCATGTGGTGCGCTTTAATTTTCGCGGTGTTGGCCAATCGACAGGCGAGCATGATTATGCGGAAGGTGAAGTGGTCGATGCAATGACCGTGCTACAATGGATTGCTGAACAAACCAATGCCCGAAAGCTATGGCTGGGCGGTTTTTCTTTTGGTGGTTATGTCACTGCCCGCGTGGCTGAGCAAGTACTTGAAGCCGCGCATATATGGGGATTGGGTGATTTTGACGTGTCAAAAATCGCGCTTATCGCACCCTCAGTTGAAAAAAATGACAGTACTGATATCAATTTACCCGCTGATAAAACCTTTGAGATTTATGGCAATGCGGATGAAGTAATCGCGCCTGAAAATATGCAGGCATTTGCAGATCGTTTAGGAATTGCAGTAAGCGTTGTCGATGGTGCTGGTCACTTTTTTCACGGTCGATTATCAGAGCTCAAAAAGTTATTAGAAACGCATAGTAATACGTAGTTTTAACCTTAACCGCTAATTTATGTTTTAGGGTAGCACTTAGCCACTCCAATATTTTGATATTTATTTAATCCAACGATGAGTCGTATTATGAGTTTATCTCCATTGCAACGTTACGAGAAAGCCGTCAGTACCGATGAGTTTACTCGGGATGAGCAGCAATTTCAGGCCATGAGCTATCTTGATGAGATCTACCATCAGCTCATCAATAGCGCACCGCAAAAGAAAGGGTTCTTTGGGTTTTTAAAATCTAAGCCTGCCGCGCCAACTGGATTATATATGTGGGGCGGTGTCGGTCGCGGCAAGACGTGGATGATGGATATGTTTTATGATTCATTGACCATTGAGCGCAAAATGCGTCTGCATTTCCATCATTTTATGCAGCGTGTTCATCAGGAGTTGAATAAGCTTCAAGGCGAAAGTGATCCACTCGAAAAAGTCGCCGATATTATTTATAAAGAAGCGGTCGTTATCTGTTTTGATGAGTTTTTTGTGTCTAACGTCTCTGATGCGATGATTTTGGGTGATTTGTTTACGATGCTGTTTAATCGCGGTATCACTTTGGTGGCTACCTCAAACATCGAGCCTTCTGGTTTATACAAAGATGGTTTGCACCGCGACCGTTTTCTACCCGCCATTGCAGAGGTTGAGAGCCATACGACTGTGATGAATATCGACTCCGGTGTTGATTATCGTCTGCGCGTGCTTCAGCAAGCAGAGTTGTACGAATCACCAATGACCAAAGCCAACCATCACTGGCTCGCCAACCGCTTTGCCAGCTTGTCTAATAATCAAAAAATCAGCAATGACCCGATTATTATCAATGGCCGCGAGATCCCAATCAACGCGCGTACCGAAGATATCTTGTTTTGCGATTTTCGACATCTGTGCATGGCACCGCGCTCGGCATCTGATTTTATTGAACTTGCAAAACAATTCAGCACGGTATTAGTTGATTCAGTACCCGCTTTAGATGATGATTTGCGTGATCCAACGCGCCGTTTTATTTATCTGGTCGATGAGTTTTATGATCGCCGTGTAAAACTGTTGGTACGCGCAGAGCAATCGATTTTGGACTTGTATCAAGGGGAAAAGCTAGCGTTTGAGATTGAGCGTACCCGCTCACGCTTGCTTGAGATGCAATCAGAAGATTATCTACGCATGGATCACCGCGTCGAAGATGCTGCGTAGTGGATGTTTTTTAAAACAGCATTGCTACAGCTTAAATATTTTTTCGCATTCGGTGCTTAGTATTTTCAATGACAAGTATCAGATTTAAAAGTAGTTCGTAAAAAGAAATAAATAATAATAAGTAAGGACAGGCAATGACGACAACAGATGAAAATAACCAAGCGCCACAGGACAATAAACTGCCCGTTAAAAATGTAGCCACAAATGATGTCTCAGCTAGCAGTGAAGAGCTGATTGGTTGGATTAATTCAAGACGCAGCATGGGCAATTTGGATACACCAGCGCCAACACGGGATCAAATCGAGTCTGCTATTGGGTGTGCAGCGACAGCGCCCGATCACAAAAAACTGCGTCCATGGCGCTTTATTGTGACCCAAGGAGAGGCACGTCACGAGTTAGGTAATGCTTTGGTAGCCGCAGCAAAAGAAAAAGCGCTCAAAGATGGCGAAGAGCTGTCTGAGAAAACCATCAAAAAAACCCATACCATGCCGCTCCGAGCACCTGTTATCATAACGGTCGTGACGCAAATGCAAGAGCATAAAAAAGTGCCACCTTTTGAGCAAATGCTCAGTGCAGGTGCTGCTGTGCAAAATTTGATACTGGCACTCAAAGCTCAGGGATTTAGTACAGTTTGGCGTACTGGGTTGTTATGTAATGAGCCTGCGGTAAAAGCTTATTTTGATGTGGGTCCAGATGATTATGTGACCGCTTTTGTTTATACTGGCACTAGTCCAAAAGATGAATCCAAACGCAAACCTATTGATATCGAGCCGTTAGTACGCTTCGAGTCGTAATTTGACTCGGTGTTGTCTCTTGGTAAAATTATTACCTCAAAAAGACCGCGAGCCCGAGTATCGGAGATATCTGGGAACAGTAGCTCCTATGAGAATAAGTCAGTCAACATGGATAAAAGAACATGACAAGTCCTAACGATAGCAATAAAAATAACAACAGCGCTAACAATGAGGCGGGCAACAATACGTCTGAAAAACAAAATGGTATGTTGGCAAGTATCTTAGAGCGTGCAAGTAAGTCAGGCATCGGTCGTAAAAAATCAACGCGCAGTCCAGTTGAGTCAGCAGTCGCAAAAGACATGGCAGATATTCACAGCAACCCTACCAAGCTGCGTTTGGCGTTTTTAGGTGGTGGTAGCTTTGGTACGGCAATGGCAAACTTGGCTGCGCGTAATGGCTGCGATGCTACGCTGTGGGTACGTAATAAACGTACGGTAAAAGCGATGGCAAAAACTCAAACCAATAAAAAATATCTGCCTGGCTACAAGCTTGATGACCGTTTGAAATACAGTCATGATTTGGCGGCTACCGTCAAAGACAAAGATATTATCTTTATCGCCGTGCCGGGATTGGCTTTTCGCGAAACGGTAAAAAACATTGCGCCTTTGATCAGTGGGCAGTCTATCGTATCGTTGACCAAAGGAATGGAGAAAGATACCTTTGCCATGATGAGCGACATTATTAAAGAAGTGTTGCCTGAAGTGAATTTCGGTGTTATGTCAGGGCCAAACCTTGCCATAGAAATCATGAAAAACATGCCGTCTGCCACGGTGATTGCAAGTGAGTCTGAGCCATTGCGTCATGCGGTACAAGCAGCTTTGCACAGTGCTTTTTTTAGGGTGTTTGCAAGTGACGATGTACGCGGTGTCGAGCTTGGCGGCGCGCTCAAAAACATCTATGCCATCGCCATGGGTATGGCAGCTGCTTATGAAGTGGGTGAAAATACCAAAGCAATGATCCTTACTCGTGCCTTGGCAGAAATGAGTCGTTTCGGTGTTGAAGAGGGGGCCAATCCGCTAACCTTTTTAGGTTTGTCAGGAGTGGGGGATTTATATGCCACTTGTAGCTCAGAGTTAAGCCGCAACTATCGTATTGGTAATATGCTCGGTCGCGGCATGAGTATTGATGCTGCCGTCAAAAAACTGGGTCAAACTGCTGAAGGGGTCAATACGATTCAGCAAGTCCACGAAAAAGCCACTAAAGCGGGCATCTATATGCCTATCACCCATGCGCTCTATGCGGTCATTTATGAAGATAAAGCAGCATTAGGCGTGGCACTACATTTGATGGAAGCGGGATTCCGTAGTGATGTTGAGTTTGTGATGGCGCATGATCATAGCAATGCTGCGCTTACCGCTCATATGAAAAACTCAAGTAACAGCGCTAAAGACAATACCAAAGACGACGCCAAAAGTAAAAATAGCGATGCTGATAAGTAAGATATTTTATTAAAAGGTACTATTGAGAGACAGTGCTAACTCCGCGCACCAAGGAAGGTTATGAAAATTATATTAGTACGTCATGGTCAAGCCGAAGATGAGACGCGTCCGGATAGTGCGCGTCAGCTGACTGACTTTGGTCAACAGCAAGCGGCACAGACGGCAGAGTATGTGACCACACACTATCATCCAGATTGTTTTATCGTCAGTCCTTATGATAGGGCGCAGCAGACGCTGGCTGCATTCCAGTCACGAATGCCCAACGTACTTTCAACAGTACAAGATAATATCACGCCCTCTGATGATGCCCGTGAGGCTTTAATTGATATTGCGAATATTGATGCAGAATGTCTGGTCGTTGTTTGTCATATGTCAATCGTTGCTTATATCGCAGGCTTGTTGACTGGTGATTATCCTGAGTCATTCTCTTTGGCAGAAGCCAGAGTGTTTGAAATGGAGTTTGTTATGACTGGGATGGCCACTGAAGTGGATCGTTTTGTACCTGACCAACCATACTAGGCTGACTTAGCCATTTCTTAGATAGGGTGAATTCAGAGTGAGGCAATCATGCCAATTAAGCGACTGGCTCAGCAGATAAAATGACTCAATCCTTTCTAAATAGTAGCACTGCTTCATCACAGTACTTTTATAACCGCAGCAATAATCGAGGACACGTTTAGTGTTACATGTTTGGTTACGAGCGCAGCATAGTCCGCTAGCTGTCTGGCGCGAAGATGTACATCAATGGCAGACGGTTGATGGTTGGCAACAGTTACAAACTATCTATGGTCATCATAAATCGAATGGCCAAAAGGCAATTTGTTTATATTTCCCCTCAAGTCATGTATTGCAAGTAGAAACAGCGCTTAATAATGCTCAGCTCAAGCAGCTGGGTAATAGTGGTAAGCAGTATTTGTTTGAAGAAACCTCCCTAACGCCAGTTGAGCAATTGGTTATTCGTCAGTTGAGCCATACTGATACGACGCAGCTGTACGCATTGGCACAAAGCGATATTGAGGCATGGCAGCAAAGTGCTCAACTCGTGGGTATGAATATAGTGGCACTACTGCCAGATTTCCTATTACTGCTGCCGCCAGAAGAAGGTGCAGGTCAGCAAGTGACATTATATCAAGACGAGCAGACTCTGCTATTGCGCCAATCATTGCGCCAAGGTATGGCTGTCAGCTATTTGCCGTTGATCTTTGAGCGCTTTCCGCATTTAAGCGAAGTGATGTTGCTGACTTCTATTGAAGCCAATAGCCTTGCTACCAGTGATTCAGCCACTAATGAAATGGATAGTATGGGTATCAATGATATCCCAGCAACATCAGCGACTACCAGTTCTATGGCGCAAACTAAAGCGCTGATCGCTGATCACCAGCTGTTATTAACGAGCTTGCCCACGACACCAGCGCCCATTGACAACCCAGAACGTCATGCGCTGAACTTCTTTATCAAATCAACCGACTCACAGTTATCACCGTATTTACGGGTAGCAATGATGGTTGCGTTATCGGCCTTAGTGCTACAGATGGCAACCGATGGGGTGCAGTGGTACCAGTATAATGAGGCAACAGCTGCCACCAAGACTGAAATAGCAGCGCAATATCAATCTTGGTTCACTGATGAGCCCCTCAGCACTCGAACCAAGCTCCAAGTACAATTACAGCCAAAACTGCTTAGCGACAGCCAGGCACCTGCATCACACATGGCAGCGCTGTCAAAGATATCACCCTTAATCAAACAATCTTCACTGCGTGCGCAGACGCTAGTGATGCAGCCATCTGCACTCAGTTTTACGCTCATTGCACCTGATCGTGGCAGTTTGGATCAATTCACGAGCACGCTAATAGCGCAAGGTTTGAATGCCAAGCTTGCGCAAGTGAGTAGTAATGATCAAGGTCAATTTAGTGCTCAGGTCACTGTGGATGTGGTGGAAAACAGCGATACGGCGAACACTCCGGCAGCATCATAATTCATCAGTGTATTGGTAAGAAAAGGTCAAAACATGAAACAATTACAGCGCCGTACCAAACGCAGTGCAGCTGTCTCTGCAACCAATACTAAGGCGCACGCATTCTCTGAGCGTATGAGCAGTTACCAAAATATGCTATCAACGCGCTGGCAAGCATTACCACCACGCGATCAGCTAGCGTTAGCTATATTATCCGTATTTTTGTTGGTGTTTATCGGCGGTTATGGTGGTTATAGCATTCATCAAGCGGCAAAAGAGAGCGAAAATGATTATCAGGAACAAGTGGCTGATTATTTTTGGTTGCGGGCGCAAGCAGGTAATATCGATAGTAATGCATTAAGTGCTGGCAATAACGCTAATGGAGAGGCTGACATGCCGCCTGCCAATCGAATTAGTGCGCTGCTAAATACCACAGGAATTACAGATGCTCAGGTCGTTGCGGCTGGTGATTCGGTGCAGTTAAGCTTTATCCACCCCAGTCAAGCTGTCGTAAGTACCGCTCTTGGCAAGTTAGAGCAGCAAGGTTGGCAGTTCACGCAGTTATCCATGCAGCAAGACCTAACGAATAAATCTATCCAAGTGCAAGCCACTGTCACTTTATAACTCGATACTGTTTAGTGGCAGGTATGGTCTTAATAGTAGAATATGAGTAACAGAACATGATATGTTCCAATCCAATTTATTAGTAACTCGTTTTTCAAATGGCATTTTGAGTTAGATGTCATTGAAAAGCCTTTTATCTGTCACCATTAAATGTTTATTAGCCACTGCTAACGATAGATATTTAGCGTAAAGCACTTTCTTCATAACGATACTGATGAGCATAGTTTTCAGCAGACAAGATTACTGACCAGCAAGGACAACGCAAACCAATGAGTGACAGTATGAGCAACGATAAGCGCCGTTCTTTAACCATTTACAATCACATCACTTATTTCTTATATGTGATTAGCTATTTTACCGCTGGTCTGCTGTGGATCGTGCCGATTGTGATGAATTATGCCAAGCGTCACGATGCTGATGGTACATGGTTATCCACGCATTTTGATTGGCAAATCAAAACGTTTTGGTACAGTATCGTTTGGTTTATTATTGGTATTGTCATCACAGTTTTTGCTTTAGGTGGTTTTGGTGTGAGTATGCTAGCTGATAGTGGCAATATTGCTATTGGTTCGACGTTACTGGCTGGCTTTGGTCTGTTGATTGTGACATTCACCTTTATCTGGCATTTATATCGAATTATACGTGGTTGGATTGCACTCACTGACGGTCGCCCAGTACCTTGATATAATATACTAGTTGTCTTTCGCTGTTGATTCAGCTGAGCTTAAAAGACAGTGAATTATTATGGCTATTTAATAAATGCTTATATGCGCTGACGGCGGGTTAAATGTGGAAATTTACCGTGTGAAACTTTGCGCTTGTTTCTGTTAAGCTGATATAATCGCTCCGCCTGATTTCATTCATATTCTTTATCCACTATTTCTTTCGAGCAGGGTTTGCCATCACTATGTCTTATGCCTTACTTCGTCCTTTTTTGTTTAATATGGATCCCGAACACGCCCATGAGATGACGCTATCTTTATTGGATAAAGCACATAAAGCGCGTGTTTTAGGTTTGGCATATGGTCAGTCGATGCAGCCTACGGATTGCATGGGATTACAGTTCTCCAATCCAGTGGGTCTTGCTGCAGGCTTGGATAAAAACGGTGACTATATTGACGCGCTGGCTGAGCTGGGTTTTGGTTTTATAGAAGTAGGTACGGTCACGCCAAGACCGCAAGCGGGCAACGATAGACCAAGACTGTTTAGAATCAAGCAAGCAGACGCCATCATCAACCGTATGGGCTTTAACAATGAAGGCGTTGATTATCTGATCGATAATGTCAAACGCTGCAAATACAAAGGCAATATCGGTATCAACATTGGTAAAAATGCCGACACGCCGGTAGAGCAAGCCGCAGACGATTATGTGTATTGCTTAGAGCGTGTGTACCCACATGCCTCATATATTACGGTCAATATCTCATCACCAAACACCAAAAACTTACGTGACTTGCAAAGTGGTGAGGCCCTGACCCAGCTGATGGATACAATTAAAAACCGTCACAGTCAGCTGGCGACTGAATATGGTTTTTATGTGCCATTGGTGCTCAAGGTTGCGCCTGATCTAGAGCCACTGCAAGTTGGCTATATCTCACAGCAATTATTAGACTTTGAAATTGACGGTTTGATTGCAACCAATACGACGTTGAGCCGTGTGGGTGTCGAAGACCTACGTGATGGTGATCAAATGGGCGGCTTGTCAGGTCGTCCGGTGAGCCACATTAGTACCCAGATTTTACAACAGTTCTCTGATCAGCTAGATGGTAAAGTTGCTTTGATAGGTGTGGGCGGTATCGATAGCGGTGCCAAAGCCGTCAAAAAAATCGAAGCAGGTGCAGACATGGTACAGCTCTATACAGGTCTTATATATAGAGGACCTGGGCTAGTACAGTCTTGTATTCAAGCAATCGGTGGCTATTATGATGCCATGGAAAGCTAGCAGCATGGATAAATTGATGAGGCGCAAGATATGAGCGTTCTAGATATTGTGATTGCTATTGTTGTCTTGATTGGTTTGTGGCGCGGCTTTCAAGTTGGCCTGATCAAAACAGCTGTGGGCTTAGTAGGCTGGTTTATCGCTCTTATCGCTGCGACTCGGCTCGCAGGATCGGTATCGCCTCAGTTGTCTGGTGTTGTCCAAAGTCCCGTACTACAAATGGCCCTGGCCTTTTTGCTGGTGGTGATTGTGATATTGGCAGTTATGCACTTGGTGGCTTTTGTATTCTCAGGTGTGCTCAAGACACTGCGTCTGGGCGTAGTCGATAAAATGGCGGGCGGGGTGCTTGGTGCTGCCAAAAATGTACTCATGGTATTGGTTGTGTTAAGTGTGACTGCGCCACTACTAGTACAAATGCCGCAATGGCAAACCTCAGTCCTTGCCCCTGAGCTGCTACCTTATGCACCTATGGGGAAAGCATTGGTATCAGATGTGTTGGGCATGGCTTGGGATCAAGTCAATCAGTCGTAATTTTCTATTGTTCTAATTCTTTTTATACTTCTAAACGTTTACATGTGTCACTGATCATCGAAAACAGATGATCAAAAATTATCATGAAGTTTCTTGCAAAATCATCAGGTTAGCGGTGGACGACAGTGCGTGATTTTAGCCACATACTGTCAGCAGTTTTGCCGTTATTGTCGTACTAATGTATGAGTTAAATAGGATATAGCTATATGTGTGGAGTCATTGGAGTTGCAGCTCATGAGCCAGTCAATCAGATACTTTATGACGGTTTAACGATGCTACAGCATCGCGGGCAAGATGCAGCAGGTATTGTTACTTTGCAAGATGGTCGACTTTACCTACGTAAAGAAAACGGTATGGTACGTGACGTATTTATGAATCGTCACATGATGAAGCTGGTCGGTAAGTTTGGTATCGGTCACGTTCGTTACCCAACTGCTGGTACTTCTAGTAGCGCTGAAGCCCAGCCATTTTATGTTAACTCACCTTATGGTATCACGCTTGCGCATAATGGCAACTTGACCAATGCTGAGAGTTTGGCAAAGTCTTTGTATATCGAAGATCGTCGCCACCTCAATACCGATTCAGATTCTGAAGTGCTGCTGAACGTACTCGCACATGAGATGCAAAATCTAGGTAAGACGCATCCAACAGCCGATGACATCTTTGAAGCGGTAAAAGCCGTTTATAGACGCTGTGAAGGGGCTTATGGCGTTGTGGCCTTGATTACTGGTCATGGATTACTAGCGTTCCGCGATCCAAACGGTATTCGTCCGCTTATCTTTGGTAAGCGCATGGCAGAAAACGGCGGCACCGAATATATGGTCGCCTCTGAATCAGTCGCATTGACAGGTTCTGGCTTCACTATCGTTCGTGATGTAAAACCAGGCGAAGCTATTTTTATTGATTTGAACCATAAGCTACATACGTATCAATGCGTAGCGCCAAAAGAATATACGCCTTGTATCTTTGAATATGTGTACTTTGCCCGTCCAGATTCTATTATGGATAATATCTCAGTTTATAAATCACGCCTACGTATGGGTGAAAAATTGGCTGACAAAATCCTTGCAGAGTGGGGCGAAGATCATGACATTGACGTGGTCATCCCGATTCCAGATACGTCACGTACCTCAGCGATGGAGCTGGCGCTAAAAATGAACGTCAAGTACCGTGAAGGGTTTATGAAAAACCGCTATATCGGTCGTACGTTTATCATGCCAGGTCAACAGCAGCGCAAAAAGTCCGTTCGTCAAAAGCTAAGCGCGGTGCCATTAGAGTTTAAAGGTAAAAACGTGCTATTGGTTGATGATTCAATCGTTCGTGGTACGACGTGTCATGAGATCATTCAAATGGCGCGTGATGCAGGTGCTAATAAAGTGTTTTTTGCGAGTGCCGCGCCACCAGTCAAGTTTCCAAACGTATACGGCATTGACATGCCAGTGCGTACCGAGCTGATTGCTTCAGGCAATAGTGTCGAGGAAGTACGTGAGATCATTGGTGCTGACCGTCTGATCTTCCAAGACCTAGATGATTTGATCGATGCCGTCAAGGATACCAAGCACAGCAGAGTCGAAGGGTTTGATTGTGCTGTATTTAATGGCTGCTACATTACTGGCCAGATCAATGAAGCGTATCTTGACCATCTGCAAGAGCAGCGTAATGATACGGCCAAGACTGGTAAAAAAGGCGTGCAGATAGTGGCTGATACCCCAGTCGATATGATGGGTGTTGAAGAGCTTTAAGCCAGATAGCAATAAATATATTGCTTGAAAATAAAAAGCTGGATTCTATTAAGAGTCCAGCTTTTTTTTGCCAAAAATACCAGTAAAATCAATATTGGATGTTGGTATAAGATAGGCTGCTGTCAGATCAAAAAATTGGTAAATATCCAGACAAAACCATTGATCGCGGCAATACCAACGACCATGCTGACCAAGAGCTGGCGGCTAATATGATAAATAAAAAGTACCAGTATAAGTGCGCAAACCTGGGCCATCAATAGATGTAGCTCAGGATCACTCAAGGCAATATCCACTGGCAAGTTCTGATATGACAGACTGGTTAAGATAAGTAGCACCATCACTGACAACGGTAAGCTCTCATTCAGTCGATGTAGCCAAGGCGTATCTAAAACTTTTCTAGGGATTAATGCTGGTAACGCACGAGTGATGAACGTCACTGCCGCCATCGCAAGCGTCGCAAAAATAAGATAACTACTGGTCATAAGATTCTCCTATTTCATGACGCTGCATCCAAAATCCACGTACCAAAATCATCAACATACAGATAGTGATAGCCACCAACAATAACCAATCGCTAGTGAATAAAGACGCGACAATCAAGCCAATGACAGCGATGCCAATGGGGAAATAACGTTTAATACTTTGGAATTGCTCATAAGCCAAAATTGCAAACAGACAAACCAAGGCAAAATCCAAATGTGGAATTAAGTCACTAAGCGTACTTCCAATTATCACGCCGATGGCACTCGCGAGCACCCACCAGCTTTGGTTAAATAAGCTAATAGGGAGTATGAGTGCTTGTCGTGCCTCGTTTGGCAAACTGGTCATGACTGAAAAAGTCTCGTCAGTCAGGGCAAATAAGCAATACGTTTTTGCCAGTTTATGTTTTGGTAGATATTGCAATAGTGGCATACCATAAAACACGTGACGTAAATTAATGGCGGCGATATTGGTCGCGATATTACCGATTGGTAGGCCAGCGCTTAGCATTGGCAAACAAGCATATTGAGCCGCTCCAGCATAGAGCACAATGCTGAGCATAACCGTTGCCCATACAGGAATACCAGCAACTTGTGCCAGTACACCAAAGGCAATACCAGCAGGCAGATATCCCATGGCAACGGGCAAGCTTTTTTTGAAGCCCTCAGCCCAATCGTGAGTGCGTTCTTGTTGATGACTGAGTTCGTTTGAATGAGTGGTCACATGGCATCCTAAATTTTCTTACACTGTTTTTATAAACGGATTGTTTTACACTTAAAAATAAACACTGTATTGCGTCAAAACGGTATGTGATGGCTGTATGATAAATGACTGCGTGATCATTGGCTGTACAATAAAAAGTGTTTAAGCCTCTGGCTGTAGCCTCTCATAACTACCTGATTGATGAGCACGGTACAAAAATCCGCCTAAGATAATTAGCCTCAATAGCAGTAAGCACCATACACTCAGCCAAATACCGGTCATATCCCATTGCTGATAAAGCAGCCAGCTCAACGGAAAGAAAATAGCAGCTAGTATCAGGGCAGCATTACGAATCACATTGCCTGCTGTCAAACCAAAAAATATACCATCTAACCAGTAGGCTCCAACACCCACGAGGGGTAACAATACGGCATATAGGTGGTACTCATAGGCGAGGGCAAACACCGATTCAATATTGGTCATAAAATCTAGATAACTTGGCATTGCAAGCCACCAGATAGCGCTCAGCAGGATTGCTAGGCTATAACTGACAATGCCCGTGCGTTTTATGATCATCAAAAAACGTGGCCAGTCACGCCGACCAGCAGCTTGCCCACTTAACGTCTCAGCAGAGACAGCAACGCCATCAAGTGCAAAAGCTGAGATGCTCAATACCTGTAGTAAAATGGCATTGGCGGCCAATATCACATCGCCACTTTGAGCCGATAGCCGAGTAATCCAAGCAAAACTGAGCGTTAAAATAAGAGTACGGACAAAAATATCTTTATTTAAAGAAAATAGCCTAAGCATTTTATTTTTTGTAAAATGCTGCTTATCTGCTCTGAGTAAAGCTGTCCATGATACCTTTAAATGATGGCGGCTTAGTGATAACGCTAGTAACACACCTAACCAAAACGCAATGGTCGTACCCAATGCCACACCAACCAAGCCCATATTCATAATGAACACAAAAAATAAAGTCAGCACGATATTGATCAGAGCAATAAATCCCTGCTGATACAGCATATATCGTGTCTTGCCTTGCCCTGCAAACCAACCTATAAAGGCAAAGTTCATCAGCTCAGCGATCACTCCCCAAAATCGCACATCCAAATAGATTTTTGCAGCGCGACCACTTTCAGGATTGGCTGATAACACTTGTAACCCAACATCGATCAGCCACGGTTTGGCCAGTAGCAAAACTGCGCCGATTAAGAAGGCTAATAACAACGCGCGCTGTAAAATAGACAGTAACGGTGACGCTGTTGTCGCAGTGCGCCCATTGTTATCAGTATGATTGGCCAGTTGTCCTAAAGCTTGCGCGGATAAACCAGAGGAGGCGTATTGTAAAAAGTTAAAGCTAACGAGCAACAAGGACAACAGCTGTATTGCCAAACCCATGCCAGCCAGTTTGGCCGTCTCATTCATATTACCGACAATCGCTGTGTCGATCACACTTTGCAATGGCATGGCGAGATTGGCCAATAGGACAGGTAGGGCAATGGCAATGATACGCTTATAGCTGGTATCGATAGGCGGCATGACGTTGGATGCTGAGGTATTGGCTGGCATTGGTGGCTCGTTTATACTGAGGCGATAAAGAGGGCAATATATTATTTGGTTTTGGCAAAGCAGCAGTGCAACGCATTTGATAAGTGAGGCAAAATTGCTATAAAGACAAAAGCACCTAGACTCATTATTCATAAGTCAGGTGCTCTTGTCGAAACATTATTACTATTTCATCAGCGATAATACAAAGGCTAACCGTACGCTACATAAGTGTACTATGTCCTCTAATATACCTTACTAGACGTTGTCTTGCTCAAACATTTTTGGATCATTGAAGGTGACAATCTCTTCTTCAAACTCTGGCTTCACTTTTACGATAAAATCATCGCGTGATAGACCCATGCGTAATGGAATCGAGCTTGCAATATAGGTCGATGAGTAAGTACCTGCAAGTAGACCAATAAATAGCGCGACTGAGAACCAGTATAGCCCTTCACCGCCTAGGAACAACATGGCCAATACGACCAATAGGACTGTTGAGATGGTCATGATGGTACGGCGTAGGGTTTCGGTCAAAGACAAGTCAATCGTCTGCTCTGGGGTAATACCACGGACACGGCGGAAGTTTTCGCGGATACGGTCATAAACCACAATCGTATCGTTCAATGAATAACCAATCAACGCTAATACAGCAGCTAATACCGTTAAGTCAAAAGGGAAGCCAAATAGCGCAAATACACCAATGGTCACCACTGCATCATGAAATAGTGACAGCACAGCACCAAGCGACAATTTGAACTGGAATCGTAGCGCTACATAGCCCAGCATACAAACCAATGCCAACACCAATGCCATAACGGAGTTTAGATAAACCTCATTACCCACTTGGCTACCAATGATATTGACGTTACTGATAGTAGCGGTATTGTTAGGCAATGCTAATGCTTGAGTTAGGTCAGTATTCAGCCCATCCACATTATCAGACTGGGGCGGTAGTCGTACCAGTAGCTCTTCACGTGTACCGAGATATTGAACGACAGCATCATCAAAACCATTGTCTGCCAGTGCTTGTACAACAGCAACTTGCTCAACAGGCTGCTCATAACGCACGTCTGCTGAGACACCGCCCGTAAAATCAAGACCTAGATTTAGACCATTTACCGCGATCGCAATGATACTACCGATCACCATAAACAAAGATAGCAGCGCCATTGGCTTTTCTATCTTCATAAAGGGAATGATGCGCTGATTACCAACGGCTTTGATACCGCCCTCAGCCATGGCTGCGGCATCATCAGCCGCGTCACTTGCTGCTAGGTTAGGATCAACAGCAGTAGAGAGGGCTTGATTGTCTATACCAGCTTGGCCTTTACCACCACGGCGGCCACTACTTTTGCCAGATTTGGTGGTAGTTGGGTTATTGGTTTTGGTATTGCTACCTTTGCCATCACGGCGTGGTTTTTTGCGGCGGCGGGTACTTGCAGTAGTCGCATCACCGTTCGAGCCATTTCGATCAGGATTATTCTGCTGTTCTAAAGGGTTGTTATTTTTGATCGCCATAATGTTCTCCTAACCGATGCTCAGACTTTTGATGGATTTACGCTTACCATAAGCAATTTGTACCAGTGCACGCGTCACCAAAATAGCGGTAAACAGTGAGCTGACAATACCAATAGCTAGCGTAACCGCAAAGCCTTTAATCGGACCCGTACCAATCGCAAATAGGATAAACGCGACCAATAAGGTTGTGATGTTGGCATCAAAAATACTACTAAATGCCCGATCAAAGCCCGCCACAATAGCAGATTTTGGCCGTACCCCATTGGCAATCTCTTCTCGTATCCGCTCAAAAATCAGTACGTTGGCATCAACCGCCATACCAATGGTCAAGACGATACCAGCAATACCAGGCAGCGTCAGTGACGAACCCAAGATTGACATAATGGCAATAATGATAATAACGTTCACCGCCAAGGCCACGTTGGCAATCACACCGAACAGGCGATAGAAAATAATCATAAATACGAAGACTAATAAATAGCCGACCTGCGTAGAGAATAAGCCTTTATCAATGTTCTCTTGACCCAGCGATGGGCCAATGGTGCGTTCTTCTACAAAGTACATTGGTGCGGCAAGTGCACCTGAGCGCAGTAGTAGCGCAAGCTCAGCGGCCTCAGCTGTGCTATCAAGACCAGTAATACGGAATGATGAACCCAGTACTGCTTGAATATTGGCACGGTTAATGACCTTGGTTTCAGCATAAGGCGTACGTACTTCAGTTGTCTCACCAGTCGCTGGATCTTCTTCGTAAGTGATTCTTTGCTTGTTTTCAATGAACAATACAGCCATCTGCTTGCCGACAGCGGTGCGAGTGGCGTTTTGCATGAGCTTACCACCAGCACTGTCTAGCGTGATGCTCACTTCTGGCGAGCCGTTTTCGTCGACGCCTGTCTGTGCATTGGTCACTTTATCGCCCGTGACGATCGCTTGGCGATCTAGCAACACTGGTGGACCATCGAGTGTCTCAAATGGGAATGCTTCAGTACCTGCTGGAGGAATACCGCCTGTGTAGGTATCAGCGTCTTCTGCCACCATACGGAACTCAAGGTTGGCAGTACGTCCAAGGACACGTTTTGCTTCAGCAGTGTCTTGTACGCCTGGCAGCTCGACCACGATACGGCTAGAGCCTTGAGATTGTACCAATGCTTCAGTCACACCCAGCTCGGCAATACGGTTACGTAGCGTTGTTAAGTTTTGATTGACCGCGTAACTATTGATTTCGTCAAGCGTTGCGTCGTTATATGACAATACCAATGCAGGACCTTGGTTATCAATTGAAGATTGCAAGTTGAAGGTATTGCTCATCGAGCCTTGCAAAATGTTTTGCGCACGATTACGGGTATCTGTATCAGCAAAATGTAGTACAACGCCGCGGTCTTCGGTTTTTATACCTTTAATCGCCACTCGCTCAGCACGTAACTCGCGTCGCATATCACGACTGGCGCTGTTCAAGCGCTGTTCAAGCGCCTTGTCCATATCGACTTCTAGTACAAAACGTACACCACCGCGTAAATCAAGGCCAAGTTTCATCGGTCTGGCACCGATATCACGCAGCCACTGCGGGGTCGTTTGTGCTAAGTTGAGAGCGACCACATAGTCCTCACCCAAGTTTTGACGTAGTACTTCTTGCGCTTTTAGCTGATCGACTGGGTTGTTGAGACGTACCAGTGCACTGTTGCCCTCAAACGTACCATTATGATTCTCTAGACCTGCCTCTTCGAGTAAGCTTTGAGACTGGGTCAAGATACCTTCAGACAGTTGAGTCCCTGCTGCTGCGCTCGTAATCTGCACGGCAGGTTCGTCAGGGTATAAGTTAGGAGCAGCATATAGACCGGCAATGATGAGCACGACGGCAATAAGTAAGTATTTCCAAGCGGGATATTGCATAATCACTTCTTTAAGTTGATAAACGACTGGCGACGTGAGCCACAAGTTAGCAGATGGGAAGTTAGCGACAGCAATGGCTGACTGCTATATTTAGCAGGCTCCATTATTCATCAGGCTCCATTGCGATCATCCGCGGTGATAGTAAAACATAAAACAGTAAAGCAAATAATACAGACGTATCTTTATCGAGTCACCAAGAATATCATTGGTGAAACAGGCAAAGTCAATATATCTACAGGCTAGGCTAGCTTATATAACAGCCGTACCTTACTACCTTAATAGCGACTACCTTAATAGCGAAAAATGACCGTAAATGATATACGGTCATTATTTGGTCATTGCACCCAGTGGTGATACGACCATTAAATTACTACCGATAAAGCTCAGTAATAATTAAACGTTTTCGATTAAACGCTTTCGATTGTGCCAGCAGGCAATACTGAAATAACAGAAGCACGTTGCACTTTGACATCCGTGTTGTTATTTAAGCTCACAACTGCATAATCGCCTTCTATCGCTTTGATACGACCCATCAAACCACCAGCAAAGATGATTTCATTGCCAACCGTCAATGCATTCACCATGGCACGGTGCTCTTTGGTACGCTTAGACTGCGGGCGAATGACCAAAAAGTAAAAAATGGCAAAAAAAGCAACAGGAAGTAAAATCTGACCGAATAGCGATCCAGCACCAGCGGCTTCTGGTGCAGCATGGGCAGCTTGAATAAATAAGCTCATAATGTCTCTCAGTGGTTCATAGATAATAATAAAATTAGACGCATAGTAACAAAAAATCCCAGACTTGGTAACTGTTAATCATAGGCTGAGCGTGTTTTTGTTGATGTAATGGCAGAGAATAAGCCACCGGATAGCAGGATAATATTTTTGCTATATCAAATATATGATGCCAAAATGATCAATATCATATGCCATTGAGCCAAATAATATTGAGGCAATACCAAACAATAAAAGTCATCAAAAAATAAAAACTTAAAAATAGTGACTTATTGTGAAAAGATATCATCAATGCTACTATCAAATGGCAATGACTGCCTGCATTTAGTATGCTATTTATCGAAGCACTATTTTAGCTTTGAGACGGTGTCTAAATCAGCATTGAGCCGTTATGACTATTGATCAGTAGATATCTGATATCACCTCGATAATGTATATGATTGGCTCGTTATATCATCTTCCTTTTTCTCTTTTTAGGTTACCCAACTTGTTCACCACTTTTATGTTTGTACCTCGTTTATGTCGTCCGCGTGCTCATCGTGAAGACGCATCTGCAGAGCCTCCCCCGAGAATGACGACTAGTTCTCGATTTGGTTATACCTTCTTTGCCGTGCTTTGTGCGTTGGCGCTGATGTTGCCGCATTCTGTGTGGGCGGCGGGCGCTGCATCGCCAACCGCCGTGGCAGCCGCACCAACTGCCCTAAACGTGGGACTATTGATATTTTTTGTTGTCCTCGCTATTGGTGTCTCTTTTGCCTGCTCGTTGGCTGAGTCTGTTTTGCTGAGCATGACGCCATCGTTTATTGCAGATGTACAAGAAACCAATCCCAAAAAAGCGGATATGCTAAAGAGCCTAAAGGTCGACAATATCGATCAATCACTGGCAGCTATCTTGACCTTGAATACCGTTGCTCACACGTTGGGTTCTATCGGAGCGGGTGCCCAAGCCACCATTGTATTTGGTAGCGCATGGTTTGGATTGTTCTCAGCCATTATGACACTGGCTATTTTGTTCCTGTCTGAGATTATTCCAAAAACACTAGGCACTGTCTATTGGCGTCAGCTAAGTGGTATGGTGGCGTACTTTGTCCGCGGTATCATTATGATTTTATACCCACTTATTTGGGTATCAGAGCGTTTGACGAAGTTATTAGTACGCGGTAAAGAACCGCAAACGTTCAGCCGTCGTGAGTTTGCAGCCCTTGCTAGCATCGGTGAAGAATCGGGTCAAATCGATCCACTAGAGTCGCGCATCATTCGCAATCTACTAGCATTCGGCGCGATCAAAGTTGAAGACATCATGACGCCGCGCTCAGTGATGCTCGCATTTGAAGAAAACAAAACAGTGGCTGAGTTATTGGTTGATCGTCCAAAGCTCACGTTTTCTCGATTGCCCATTTATGATGGTGATCTAGATAACATTACTGGTTTTGTTTTAAAAACTGACATGCTATTGGCAAAAGTCAACCATGCCACGCACAAGCCTTTGACGCAGTTCAAAAGAGACATCACGTTTGTATTCTCTAAAATGAAACTGTTTGATCTGTTGGAGCTTATGCTAAAAAATCGTATTCATATCGCAATTACCGTTGGCGAATATGGTGAAGTCAAAGGGTTGGTCACATTAGAAGATGTCTTTGAGACATTGTTAGGTCTTGAGATTGTCGATGAAATAGATCGCGTGGAAGATATGCAGGCATTGGCTCGACAAATGATGGACAGACGCGTAGAGCGTTTGGGTATGAAACTCAGTGATGATGAGCAGTATGAAGATAGCAATAGCGAAAACAAATTTTAGCGTTATCGATTGAGTGCTATTGCTATTATCACGACTAAAGTTGTTGAAATCAGAGGATATAATAACCTTCGATTCAAAGAACGGCTTTTGTGAGCATCCTGTGCTTTTATATTCGCAATAATTACACAGGGTGTCACATGCCTGTGAGAATTCAATGATAGGCTCGGCATATGATATGAGTATACTTACTATATAAGTACATCAACAACACAAATGATAAAAGAGCGTTGATCGTCACTACGGCGCAAACGAAAAAATATCGCTAAGGATTATCATGAAAAAATTATTGGGAAGTAGGCTTTTGGCTTTATTGGTAAAGGGCGCCAGCGTCACTGCGATATTAGCAGTCGCCAGCACCATTAGTATCAATGCGCAAGCCGCTACGATGACCGAAGCGTTAGTGCAAAACTACGCAGCAGCGATGAAGTCATCCGCAAATAGCAAGAGCATTAATCAGGTCGCTCGTCTGGTATCGGATGATGCATTGATCTCTTTATCTAGAAAGGGAAAATCGACTAGCCTAGACAAAGATGCGTATCTAAAGCTACTGCAAAACAGCTGGAATGATACGTCCAATTATCGCTACGATATCTCTGTAGATAACATTGTTATTACAGGAGATCAGGCAAAAGCCAATGTAACGACAAATGAGAGCTGGACGAAAGACGGTCAGCAAACATCATTTGTTACGACATCTCGTGTAACGCTGACGGTATCTACTGGTAACGCTGTATTATTACGTGCAGTATCACAAGTAGCTATTAACTAGATACTGGTCAATACAATCTATTAGATACTAATAAAAATGATTATTAGTGTCTTTTATATTAGGCTGGTCTTTACTTTACGTTGCATACTATACTATCTCTCAACTTTGTCTTATCACTTTCTGTCGTTAGGAAACTTCCAATATCATGTCTACTGTGCTATCAAAATCTCGCTCGTTTGTTGCGTTACCATTGACGCTTGCGGTATCAACTTTACTCATCAGTGCGTGTAGCAACACCTCAACAGTAAAAAATAAAGGTGCAACCAACAGCTCAGCTATCATTACCAAGCGTCCTGCTAATCAAGGGGCGACTACGAGCAGTGCAGATTACTCAACTGCGTTTTTGGATGCAGAGAGCTTGGATGAATTGGCAGATCTATTAGAAGCCACTGACATGACGATGGTAGAGGGCAACCAGCTTGCTATTCAGCAGTATGGTGATCTATGGAATCGTTTGCGTGCCGGCTACCGTATGAACGGTGGTAAGCCGATTTATAATCAGCGTATCGAAGGGCAAAAGAGTTGGTTTACCAGCAGACAAGACTATCTAAACCGTTTGACGGCGCGTGCCAGTCGCTACATTTACCATACGGTACGAGAGGCTGAGCGCCGTAACATTCCAACAGAGCTGGCGTTGTTACCAGTTATCGAAAGCTCGTACGATCCA
Organism: Psychrobacter sp. UBA2514; assembly: GCF_002341255.1. Lineage (NCBI taxonomy): Bacteria > Pseudomonadati > Pseudomonadota > Gammaproteobacteria > Moraxellales > Moraxellaceae > Psychrobacter > Psychrobacter sp. UBA2514. The sequence goes on along the minus strand of NZ_DDNS01000018.1, from coordinate 126,883 downwards.
AGTGGTACCAGTAGTGCAGCAGCGGCAGGCCTATGGCAGTTTATCCCAAGTACAGGTCGTATCTATGGTCTGAATCAGAGCAGCACCTATGATGGTCGCCGTGACGTTATCGAATCAACGCGCGCCGCTTACGACTTTTTGACCGCGCTACACAATCAGTTTGGTAGCTGGGAGCTGGCGCTAGCCGCCTACAACGCAGGACCTGGTCGTATCCAAAAAGCGATTGATGCCAATGCCGCACGTGGACTACCAACAGACTACTGGTCACTACAACTACCAACTGAAACCATGAATTATGTGCCGCGCTTTTTGGCAGTAGCCGAAATCGTGGCCAAGCCTGAACAGTATGGCGTATATCTACCAGCTATCGCTAACCGTCAGCATTTCCGTAGTGTGCCGGTCAACTATGGTGTGAGCTTGTCTGAAGTATCACAGCTTACAGGCGTGAGTTATGATGAGTTAGAGCGACTCAACACGGCATTGACTTCAGGTCGTGTGGATTCCTCTGGTCCACAGCGCGTTATCATTCCTAACGATGTTAGCTTGAACGCTGATGCCAAACTGAGTCTATTGCGTGGTAATGGCACAAGCAATGTATTGGCTTTTAGCAATACAAGCACCCCAACTACAACGACACCAAGCTACAATAGCAAGCCATATACTTCATCGTCATTGCCCTCCAGCAGTAGCGCATTGGCTGATTATGCTGCCAGCGCAAGCGTACCTCAGCAAACAACGAGCTATATCTCACCGTCCGCTCAAACGACTAGCAGCTCTGTCTATAGTGGTAATGCCTCAGTACGTACTGAGCCGCCAATAACCAATGCAGAAACCAAAAAGATCAATGCTGAGCTCAAGAGCAGCAACAGTCTACCGACTACCTCAGCTCAGATTACTCAGAATAATACGATTGTCCAAGAGCCACCGCTTAGCAAAGAAGAGCGCGACTTCATTGCCCACCAAATCCGTAGCAATACCTCTGAGACCAACGTTATTAACGCGGATGGTAATATCAACCTATCAGCCGTACAGACGCAGCAGTCTATCTTAGAAGCAAGCGGTGAAGAGAAAAAGCTGAGCTTTGCTAAAACGTCAGTTAGTAAACCAAAACCACAAGGCACGCGTACCACTTATACGGTCAAACGTGGCGATACGCTATCGAATATCGCAAGCCGTGCAGGGGTAAATTGGCGTGATATCGCAGAGTGGAACCAAATAGATGCTAGTGCCAACTTACTATCTGGCAGCACGTTGTATCTATACAATGCCAAAACTATCGAGCCGCTAAGCGCTGCCAGTAACCCAGCCGCCAATCAGCCTGAAAGCTATGTTGTACAAGGTGGCGACACGCTTATTGGTACGGCCAACCGTTTTGGTTTATCGGTCACACAGCTTGCCAGCTACAATAACCTCAGTAGCCGTGCTGATCTGCTCAGAGGACAAAAGCTCTGGCTAGTACCTGGTAAGGTAAAAGCGCCCGCCACAACACCTGCGGCACCATCTACCAGACCAAGTAAATCAAGCACTGCGACTAAGAACTATAAAGTAAAACCGGGTGACGGTCTGATTGTATTAGCGCGTCAATTTAACGTATCGACAGACACGTTAGCTAGCCTGAACGGTATCAATAGCACAAGCTCACTTTATGTGGGTCAAACACTAAAAGTACCTGCTAGTGTTAATTTCGATGCAGCAAGCACCACAAGCTCTAGTAGTGCTAGTAATACAAGATCAGTAGCGACCACTAGTTATAAAGTAAAATCAGGTGATACCTTGATCGGTATTGCAAATAGCTTGGGTGTTAGTGCAGCAGAGATCGCTGCTGTAAACAGTAACTTTGATGCAAGAGCGCGCCTGCAACGTGGGCAAACGATTAAAGTACCGGTTTCAAAAGAGTTAGTTGATCGCCAACTGAATGATAAAGCCGTCAGCTATAAAGTAAAATCTGGTGATACGCTAACAGGTGTCGCCAAACGCTATAATATCGGCTTGAGCGATTTAGCTTCAGCAAATAACCTGAGCACGACGTCTAACTTGATATTAGGTCGTACTATTACTATTCCTGCGGGCGGTAGCGTGGCAAGCTCTTCGGCTTCTACAAGCTCTTCGGCTTCTAATAGTAGTCAAAGCAACAGTAATCAAAGCAGTAGCAGTCAGAGTAGTAGCAGCGGTAAAAAGCTAGGAAATACTGAAAATTACAAAGTCAAATCTGGCGATGGCTTGATTGCCTTAGCTCGTCAGTTTGGTATCTCTGTAGAGGATTTGGCAGCGACCAATGACTTGGCGACGAATGCCCAGCTACAGCGTGGACAAACCCTAAAAGTGCCAAAAGCGACGGTGAGCTACACGGTTGGCTCAGGCGATAGCTTGATTGGTTTAGCTCGTAAATATGGTGTATCAACCCAAGAATTGGCTGAGATGAATAATATCGCCGCTGATACTATGTTGCAACGTGGTCAGCGTCTGACGGTACCCAATCGTTAAGCAATAACGTATTATCGAATGATGTATATATAAATATCGCCCACATAAATGGTAACGCATAAAAAAGCTGCTCTATATAAGAGCAGCTTTTTTTACGTAAAAATTAGGTATCTTAAGATATCCGATATCCGATATCCGATATCTAATGGAGTCTATTAACTAGACAGTTTGAGTTTTGATAGACTCAAGATAACTTCTGATGTTGCTAACATAGTGCATTGCTTGGCCATAACGGCTGTTTGATGCTTTATTGTCCGCCAAATACGCATAAACGTTCGCCCAGCTCTTGTCGTCAATGCCTTGGGCGCGTAATTTACGCTGAATGCTTTTCACCGCATTTGGACCCATGTTGTAAGCAGCAAGGGCAAACCAGACGCGATCAGTCTTGGGTACATCCGCGAACTCTGCTTTCATTTGCTCTAGATAACGAGCACCGCCGCCGATACTTTGATAAGGATCAACGCGATCTGACACGCCCATAGCCTTTGCAGTGTTATTGGTCAGCATCATAAGGCCGCGTACGCCAGTCGGAGATACCGCATTGGCATCAAGATGTGACTCTTGATAACCCATAGCAACCAACAATTCCCAATCATGATTGTAATTGCGCGCTTGCTCTTCAAACGAAGACTGATAATCAGGCAGTTTTTCTGTCAGTGTTTTTTGGAAATGATCCTGACTATAAGCGTCTTTTAGCAAATTCTGATTGTAGAACGCCGCTAGTTTCTGTGTGTTTTTTAGCTTGATGCTATCGCACAAGAAGTAACTGGCTTTTTTGGACAGTGGATCATTAGGTGAGCTGAACGTCCAACTGACTTTTGGATGCAGACCGTTTTTAGTCAAGCTTGAGTCGTAGCCACAGCTGACATTAACAGATGAGAGATTGAGCTGGCTTTTTAGTTTGGTACTAGCCGTGGTCAACGCCATATCAGCGTCACCTGATCTCAAGGCTTTGAGTGCAGCCTCTTCATTGGCATAGGCTTTTAGATTGATATCCACACCGAGCTCGTCTGCATAGGTGCGCACGAGATCAAAACCAAAGCCATGTTGGAAGCCATCAGTGGCAAAATAAGTACTATCACCTGGGACAGCGGCAATGGTCAAAGTGTTTTGCAGCATGACATTGGCATAGGCTGATACCTTTGTATTCATTGTCGTTAGGCTCTGTGCAGGCAAAGAGAGCAGAGCGATACTGGATACTTGTGCCAGCTTCTTGGTTCTGGCAAAACGACCCGACGCAGTAGGGGTAGATGAAACGATGTTACTTTTGGTGTTAAGTAGGCGTTTAGATGGACGTAGTAAATGAGAAATACGACGTTTGGCACCTTGCGCAGATCCTTTGACACGATAAGTAATACGTTGCATGGATGTCTCCTGATTTTAGCCATCCTTCTTACCGCAAAAACGCGTAAAAATACATGCACATCATTTGGCATATATCAATACAGCATTTCAGACGACATCATACTCTTGAATAAAATAAGTATCAGTCATCCTGCTTGATTATAGCGCCACTAGCATGCTCTCTCTAAGAGTTAGCGATGTGGATTTGTGGGTCAGCCCGCTATCGAAGTGTTACTCATATGCTTAAAGTAAAAGCATAAAACAGTCGTTTCAAAATCTGGACGCACGACTACGCGAAGGATGTAAATCAGATGATTCCTTCATCGATAACGCAATATGGCTAATGGCCAAACAACTATATATCAAACATAGGTAAGGTCATGAGTAAGTTATTGAGACAACGACATCAAGCAAAGCGGTGAGGTAATGATTGGCCATTGAGACCAATATATTCATCTGCTTTGGTGATGCTAACTTTAATAACTAACGACACCTTGAGTGATTAGTAATAAGGTGGCTAGCTGCTAAAGTTAATTGTCCAGCAATGAGGGCAAGCAGCTCAACCATATTTGATAGCTTATAAAATATGCTATCAAAAAGGTGGTGCAAAACTGTCATCGCGACACTACAAATAAAAACACGGTATAAATCAAATATCGAGTGTATACATCGTGTTTTAACTGGCGACGTTCAAAAATTTCATTGCTCATAAAGCATGATAAAGTTTCAAATAACCGCCAGCATTATTTTAGTGCCATAACCGGAAGCTGTAATAATGGGAAGTTTCATGACAAAACGTTCTTTCTTACAGGTGGTAATATGCGGATATCGCTTGCATTATTCAAGTAGAGTTAAGAAAAAAGCGATAAAACTTAACAATTGAGATATAAACGGTTAAATGTCGCTATATTATGGGCGTAATATTCACAAACTCATTAATGAGTTTTGCGATAATGGCTATAACAACGCCTATATTCTTTATTAATCGTCTCGAGTTCTGCCCTAATGATGGCCACTATATTGGCTATCTTATGCTGGATTTTTAATATCAACAAAGGTTACTGGCAGTCCATATTCTTGGGCGACTATCTCTCCTAACGCTTGAATACCACCGCGCTCTGTTGCGTGATGACCACAAGCAAAGTAATCGATACCCAGCTCACGAGCGATATGCGTGGTACGCTCAGAGATTTCACCAGAGATATAGGCGTCACAGCCCATTATGGCAGCCTGTTCGATCATATCTTGGGCGCCGCCTGTACAAATACCGACACGTTTGATCACTCTCTCGCTATTGGCAGTCGTTTTCGCATTATTATCAGAGTGATGTTCATAATTAGACGAAATATGTAGTGGGGTACGACCGAGCGCTTGGGTAATCTTTGCGATCAGGCTATCAGCACTCTGCGGTGTGCAAGTGGCGATATTACCAACAGGGTGTGTTTCGTTGGGGTAGAGCGCGCCAGTAATGGTCATATCTAGTACGTCTGCCAGTTTGGCATTGTTACCAATCACGGGGTGTGCATCGAGCGGTAAATGATAGCCAATCATAGAGATGCCATGTTGCATCAATTTGCGGATACGTCGACCTTTCAGACCTGTGATAGGCGCAGGTTCGCCTTTCCAAAAGTAGCCATGATGCACCACAATCGCATCGGCATTGTCAGCGATAGCCGCATCAATCAGCGCCTCGCACGCCGTCACCCCTGTGACGATACGTTGTATTGGACGACCGCCATCTACTTGTAGGCCATTTGGCGCGTAGTCTTTGAACGCACTAGCAGATAGATACTCATCACAAAATTGCGTCAATGATTCTGCGCTGATGCTGTTGGTCGAAGGTTCAGTAGTCGTGTTTTGGCTCATTAGGTTTCCTTATTGTTATTGCCTTGCAGTAACGCAGTATTATTCAAATATAGTGCTTAAAAAAAGTTGTTTGAAGACAAAGACTCATAAAAGATAAATAATTGATCATTATCTATCGCAAATATCTGATAGCGATGATTTTAACATGGCACTGTAAAAGAGTAGACAAGATGGATAACTGAAATGGTACACGATACGTTACTATTTCACGGCATTGCGGTTATAATTTATAAATGTGAGTCTGCCTAGCTCTGGCTATTAATTGCCTAATCAAGCAATTACCTAGTCAAGCCATAATGGTTGAATAATCCAAGCCATGATGGTTGAATAATCGCAGTCTTCTCACCTTATTTCTCACTGTCCGTCTGCATTACATTTATAGAGGTTCTATATGTCGTCATCCCAGAACACCAATAACACCCGTAACAAGGTTTCTTTATTAAAATGGTTGCCTTGGGTCTTATTGCTGCTGGTGTTAGTAGCGTTTATCTGGTTGTTCACGAGTATGAAGTCATCATCGGAGGCCACGTGGGAGCCGCCGAGAACCCCGCCAGCCGAGCAGCAAGCGTCAGAGCCAGTTGCGGATACACCAGCGCCCATCTCTTCTTATCATAATGCAGTTGCGCGCGCGTCGCAGTCGGTCGTCAATATCTACACCACACAAACGATGACAGAGCATCCTTATATGGATGATCCCGTATTGCGCCGGTTTTTTGAATATCATGGTGGCCCATCACAAGAGCAGGGCAATACCAATCTAGGCTCTGGTGTGATCGTATCAGAAGATGGCTATATCGTGACCAATGCGCATGTCATCGAAAAAGCGGATGAGATCACGGTTGCATTTAACGATGGACGCAAGAGCCGCGCCAAAATCATCGGTACAGACCCTGATAGTGATCTAGCAGTGATTAAGGTTGAGATGACAGGATTGACGCCGCTTGGTTTCCGCGAAGATCCTATTCGCGTGGGGGATCTGGCTTTGGCAATTGGTAATCCATTTGGGGTCGGTCAGACGGTGACGCAAGGGATTATCTCAGCGACTGGGCGTACTGGACTGGGCGTCAATAAGTTCGAAGACTTCATCCAGACGGATGCGGCGATCAATCCAGGTAACTCAGGTGGCGCGCTGGTCGATGCTCGTGGTGAGCTAGTCGGTATCAATACGGTGATATTCTCGCGCTCTGGCGGCTCGATGGGTATTGGCTTTGCGATTCCTACATCATTGGTCGAGCAAGTGATGAACGCGCTGATCAAAGACGGCCGCGTCAGTCGTGGTTGGCTCGGTATCGAAATCCAGTCACAGCTACGTGACCCAACGCAGCTTGAGACCTCAACGGGCGTGGAAGTGCTAAACGTCATCGAAGGCAGTCCTGCTGCCAAGAGTGGTTTGCGTGTTGGCGATATCATCCTAACCATCGATGGTGTCGAGATGACCGATGCCAATACCTTGATCCAATATGTCGCTCGTAAGCCGCCGAACACTGAGTTGGATGCTCAGATACTACGCCGCGGCAAAAATGCTCAAGTCAAAATAATGCTAGAAGAGCGTCCAGTGCAAGAGCCCATCGAGCGTCCTGTCGTACTACAGGGTGAGAGTATGGATGGGATGGGTGGCAGTATCCAAGGTGATCAGCAAGCACCGATGATGTCAGAAGCAGAGCGTGATCGCATGCGCGAAGAGCTAATGAAACTGTTTGAGCAAGACTCTGTAGCACAATAAAGTGTGTTGCTAAATTACACAAAAAAGCGCGCTCCTTTGGATAAGGAGCGCGCTTTTTTATTGAGTTAAATTTTATCAAAGCATAAAAGCTAATGTTCAGGCCAGTCTTTAGTCCCTACTATTTTGCTAAGGCTTTTCAATCAGCTCATGGTTGATATAGATTACACCCCGCACACGGCAACAGCAGGGCAGGATTTCATCCTCTTCAATCATGGCAAGCGGGTTAAATGGATAATCGACCGTATGCGAGCTAGCAATACGCTTGACTCGGCAGCTACCACAATAGCCCTCGCGGCATTGATAGTTGACATCGTGTCCGGTGCGTAATAGTCCATCTAGTAGACTTTCGTCATCATGTAGATAGAACTGCTTTTTACTGGTCATTACCCAAGTCATCGCTCATCCTATTGGGATATCTGTGCTATTACTATCCCTACTATTAACCGATAAAATGATTACAGATCAACCCTTTATAATTTAAAACCTTTATAGCTCAAAGCTCTTACAACTCAGCTCTTATAATTCGGAGCCTTTATAGTTCAAAGTCGTCAAAATCACTGTCTGATAAATCAGAGTCAATCTGACCAACCAAGTACGAGCTAATCTCGGTCTCTTGTGGGGCGACCTGCACATTGTCAGACGACAACCACGTGTTGATCCACGGGATTGGGTTTGATTTTGAGTTCGGGAACGCCGCTGGCAAGCCGACGGTTTCCATACGTAAGTTGGTGATGTATTCGATATATTGGCACAGAATATCTTCGTTGAGACCGATCATCGAGCCATCTTTGAACAGATAGCCTGCCCATTCTTTTTCTTGCTCGGCAGCCTTGCGGAAGATCTCAATACTTTCATCAAAACACTCTGCGGCAATCTCGACCATCTCAGGATCGTCACGACCATTACGCATGAGATTTAGCATGTGCTGCGTACCGGTCAAATGCAACGCTTCGTCACGAGCGATCAGTTTGATGATTTTGGCATTGCCTTCCATCAATTTGCGCTCAGCAAAGGCAAACGAGCAGGCAAACGACACATAAAAACGAATGGCCTCTAGGACGTTGACCGCCATGATGCATAGATACATTTGCTTTTTCAGCGATCGTAAATCAACGGTCACTTCCTCACCATTTATATTATGCGTACCTGGACCGTATAAGCTATATAGCTGCGAGTTGCGATACAGCTCATCATAGTACTGAGCGATATCAGAGGCGCGGCCTAAGATGTGCTCGTTTTGCATAATGTCATCAAAGATAATATTTGGGTCATTGACGATATTACGAATGATATGGGTATAGCTGCGCGAGTGAATCGTCTCGCTAAACGACCATGTCTCAATCCACGTCTCAAGCTCAGGGATAGACACTAGCGGCAGTAGCACCACGTTTGGACTACGACCTTGGATAGAGTCGAGTAGGGTCTGATACTTGAGGTTGCTCAAAAATATATGCTGCTCATGCGAGGACAGATTGCTAAAATCGATACGGTCGCGTGACACATCGACTTCTTCTGGACGCCAAAAGAATGACAACTGCTTTTCAATCAATTGCTCAAAGATGGGGTGCTTTTGTTGGTCATAGCGCGCCACGTTGACGGGCTGACCAAAGAACATCGGCTCTGTTAGCGCATTGTTTGGCGTTTGCGAAAAAATCGAGTAAGTCATGGGACTGCCTTTATCATTGATACGGTTATGAAATTATATAAATTGGATATGATTATATTATAAATTTTGGTCAATGGCTTTTTGGGTTAAAGGTTCTCTAGCGATATCTGTGAGGGCTCTTTGCCATCGTTCATATAGGCTTTGAATATTTCGCTCAGTTCACTATCATCGAGTGCTTCTAATTCATCCAGTGCGCTTTTACGTAGGGTACTCACATCAGACGCTTCTGCTGCTGTTTTTACGTCTTTTTTAGCCGCGCGCGATGCTGGTTTTTTGGCTGCTTTTGCCACGCTTTTTTTGGCGACGGCTGCCTTTGGCGCTTCATCCATCTCTAACTGCTGACGCACCGCTGCAATATCAACCTCGACTTGTACGATATGCGAGCCACCATCGTTTAGGTCTGAAAATACGTTTGGGATAAACAAACCACCGTCTTTGATGATTGCGGTATAGTGCACATGACCTCCGTCGTTTTAGTTATTTCTAAGTTTTCGTTAGGGTTGACGCGTCGCCAGACTGTCATATACCTTGTTGTTTTCTCTTTTACCGACTGCCAATACATAAACCACCACCACGTCATCTTTAACGGTATATACCAAACGATACCCTATGGTGCGTAATTTAATTTTATAAGTATCTGTATGTCCAGAAAGTTTCGACGCAGGCACATGAGGGTTGGATAGTCGCTGCTGTAATTTTTTCTTAAACTGCTGTTGGATGCTTGGCGCTATCTTTTTCCATTCTTTTAACGCTAACGGGTGAAACTCAAGACTATAAGTCATCGAGCGTAACCTTGATAGGCGCTTGCCCATCATTCATCCGTGCGTTTACGGTTTGGCTGAGTGCCATATCGTCCATCGCTTCCATCATACGCTCGTACATGTCTGTGGAAACCAAGTAAGCCACGGGTTTGTTGTGGTTTAAAATCGCAATCGACTCACCATCTGACTGTTTGATCAAGGCAGAAGGGTTGTTTTTTAGCTCTGAAATACTGGCTGTTTGTGTCGCAAATATCGGTTGCATGCCCCATTCTCCATTAAAATTATGCTCTAAATATAGGGCTAATTTTAGCACGAAAATTAGGTCTTACTTGTTACTGTGTTAAATTTAAATATTAAGGTAGCCAATCCCGCCTACCGCTTGTATCTGCTTAGCCGCTGGCGTGCAGTCTATCGTGTCTGACCGCATTCCTGTTGCCTCGATACTACGTCCAGTCAGAGACTGCAACGCCATCGTCGTCAGCAGGATATCGCTATAGTCGGGGCTAAACGACCTTGTTAGGGCGTCTTTCTTTTTTCTTAGCGACCTTGCTATTTGAGTATATTTTGTAGGGTGCGCCTCGCTCACCTTTAAACACAATTTTTATATCATCGGTGCGCTGGGCGCACCCTACAACTAAGAAAGATTCGCTTGACCTAGGCTTATTAGCTTTCAAAACAACAATTTAAAAATCTTTTTAACTTTCTATGCCTTTTACTACTTATCAAAGGCGTAAATTGTCTCATATTATCTGCACTAAATAACTTAAAGCCATCCGCAATAATACTATGTGCTTCACGAACACTATCGTTTAATTTTTCATTCTCTTTGATCATTTTGCTAAGTTCTTTGAGAGTTGTCTTGTCCTCATCAAAATCATTCAAACGATTAAGAGTTATTTTATTGTTTAGAATGATGGCTTTAATTTTGATTCTATCAGTAAGATAGTTTAGACCTTTTAAATCACCTAAGTTGTCAGACATATAGAAAGGATTTTGAACGTCTTTTCCTGTTCTAACCTCTTCAAGCTCAATCTCCGATTCTGTAGCTCTACGCTGTATTGCAATAATGGAGCTCTTACTATATTTCATTTGTTCTAGCTTGTCGTATAGCCCATCAAGACCTTCGGACTTTATAGCTCTATAAACTCTCTCAATCTTCTTCCAATCAGCTTCTATTTCATTTAACTTTCTATAATTTTCAGCAATATTCAATTTAGCTAACTTTATATTCTCGATTTTGTTTGCGTAATCAATCTCTTTGCTAAGTTTATTGCTCAAAGACGTAAAGTTTTCTCCAAAATACTTCTTGCCACAGTCGTTTCCTAAATTAGTCAACCTACCAGATTCAGTTTCAACAATACATCCAATATTATGAGGTGTGCGACAATTTGATAAACCGCATCTACCCTTGTTTGGAAGTTCATACTTATTAATAACTTGCTTTAATTTTTCCTTCTTAGGATCTAATGAGTCAGTATATCCACTCATTTTATAAATATCATCCCAAGTATTAATTCTCAAAAAATGCTTTTTGCCCACTGAAATATTCAAATTCTTATCCCTCTTAGCAACTCATACTTAATAGTGCTAAGGTGTCGAAGCACCCTAACACTAAACCATGAAGGTCAGACCAAACACCTATGCTATTTTTCTAGCATAAGTATGTTTAGCGTTTAAGTTTATGTATCCGTTAAGACCATTTCCTGTTCTAGCTAGTCTTATCATATTGTTGACATGATAAGTGCCAGTTTTGGAATAGTTATATAGATACATACCACCTTTCGTAAAACGCACAATTATAGAGTCATCACCGACCTCGAATGCGCTTACGCCAGAGTCGCCATGTATATCACGATAAACTTCCATACTCATTACTCCTGAGTAGAAATATTTGTGACTACCTTTTCACGGTTTTTTTGGACAAGTGGTAAGTTTTAAATTAGAATGTCTGCTCTGAAAAAGGAAATTCATTCTATTGGCCTATCACTTGTGGACGTCGGTAGTCTCAACTTCCTGATACTAAATATTGACGTATTTAGCATCTCCAATGGCATAGTTGATTACTCTTCTATGCCATTTTTATCTTCTACTATCTACCTCCTGTGCTACCCCTTTATAACTACCTTTCATACCACTCATAAATCGACCTGTAGCAGCGTCTCTCTTAAGCGAATGCTTAGGGTTACTAGGATGCTTCATTTGAGTTCGAGCTTTTACCGAACCTCTGCGAGTACTACGGCCTGTGTTCTTAGCCATAATTAAATTACCTCTCTATTAATTAGCTTTAGTGGTTTTATGCTATCTATATTTTAGTTGCACCTCCTTTTACTAGACCAAATTATCTATTAGGCTCTCTAAATTAGATCAGAGAGCCTAATGGCCAAATTTTTAAATCTTACAAGCACCGCCAGCACAATCATCTTCCATATCCGCTTGGGCATCGTTCGCACCATCACGAGTGTTATGGTAGTACAACGTCTTCACACCCATTTTATAAGCGTTTAGCAAGTCTTTTAGCAATATCTTCATCGGTACACGGCCACCAGCATAACGAACGGGGTCATAGTTGGTGTTGGCAGAGATACTTTGATCGACGAATTTTTGCATGATAGCGACCAGCTTTAGGTAACCGTCATTGTTTGGCATTTGCCATAGTAGCTCGTACTGATCTTTTAGGGTAGCAATCTCAGGCACGACTTGCTTTAAGATGCCATCTTTTGACGCTTTGATAGAGACCAGACCACGTGGTGGCTCAATACCGTTGGTCGCGTTGGCGATCTGACTTGAGGTCTCAGACGGCATCAAGGCGGTTAGGGTAGAGTTGCGTAGACCGTGTTCCGTGATATCCCTACGTAGCGTTTCCCAATCGAGATGTAGCGGCTCTTGGCAGATTGTATCCAAGTCGGCTTTGTACGTATCAATCGGCAAGATACCTTGTGAGTACGTGGTCTCATTGAACGCAGGGCACGCGCCTTGCTCTTTTGCCAATTTGTTTGAGGCTTTTAAGAGATAGAACTGCAATGCTTCAAACGTCTGATGGGTCAGACCAAGTGCGCTGTCGTCAGAGTAGCGTGCGCCATTCTTAGCCAAGTAGTAAGCGTAGTTAATCACGCCCACACCAAGCGTACGTCGGCGCATACTGCCATTTTCAGCAGCTTTGACCGGATAGTCTTGATAGTCGAGTAGGGCATCAAGGGCACGGACGATTAGCTCGGCTGGCTCTTCGATGTCGCTGACGCTCTCGACTTTACCCAAGTTGACCGCTGATAGCGTACAAAGGGCGATTTCGCCTTCTTCGTCATTGATGTTATCCAGTGGTTTGGTCGGTAGCGCGATTTCCATACATAGGTTTGACTGGCGAATCGGGGCAACCGTCGCATCAAATGGGCTATGGGTGTTGCAATGATCGACGTTTTGGATATAGATACGACCCGTACTGGCGCGCTCTTGCATCATTAGGCTGAACAAATCAGCAGCTGGGATTTGACGGCTACGGATGTTAGGATCATTTTCGTATTTGGTGTATAGCGCTTCGAATTTGTCTTGGTCTTCAAAGAACGCATCATATAGGCCTGGCGTGTCACTTGGTGAAAATAGCGAGATGTCTTGACCTTTGATGAGGCGCGTGTACATCGTTTTGTTTAATTGTACGCCGTAGTCCATATGACGGACACGGTTGTCTTCGACGCCGCGGTTGTTTTTGAGTACCAGTAATGACTCAACTTCCAAATGCCATAATGGGTAAAATAGGGTCGCAGCACCGCCACGGACGCCCCCTTGTGAGCAGCATTTCACCGCTGTTTGGAACAGTTTGTAGAATGGGATACAGCCAGTATGCTGCGCTTCACCGCCACGGATCGGGCTACCAAGGGCACGGATACGGCCAGCGTTGATGCCGATACCAGCGCGCTGTGACACGTAGCGTACGATGGCGCTGGTGGTCGCGTTGATTGAGTCTAGGCTGTCACCACATTCGATCAGTACGCACGAGCTAAACTGACGCGATGGCGTACGCACACCTGACATGATCGGTGTCGGTAGTGAGATTTTGAATTCTGAGGTCGCATCATAAAAGCGTTTGACGTAGCTTAAGCGCTCAGCTTTGTCGTAATTGGCAAATAGACACATGCCCACGAGCATATATAAGAACTGCGGGCTTTCGTACACGGTCTTCGTGACACGGTCTTGTACTAGGTATTTCCCTGCCATTTGCTCGACAGCAGCATAGGCAAGGTTCATATCACGCCAATGATCCAGATATTCTTCTAACTCGTCAAATTCAGCACGGCTATAGTCCGCTAGGATATGCTTATCATATTTGCCCGCGTCGGTGAGCGTTTTGACATGGTCATACAGGTGCGGCGGCTCAAACTGGTTATACGCAATCTTACGTAGATGGAAGATCGCCAAGCGCGCGGCGAGATATTGATAATCAGGCGTGGTCTCAGAGATAAGGTCGGCAGCAGATTTGATGATGGTTTCGTGAATATCACGGGTTTTGATGCCTTCATAAAACTGGATGTGCGACTTTAGCTCAACTTGCGACACAGAGACGTTGTCCAATCCATCCGCCGCCCACGCTATTACCTTATGAATTTTGTCTAAATTAATAGGCTCTAAACGTCCATCACGCTTGGTTACTTGGATTTTATCAATATGTGTCATGTTGGCCTCTATTTTGATTGCTTATAGTGATGCTGCGCGCCAAAGGAGCGGCAGACATTCTTTATGACGCGATTGTAGTCGATGGTAGCAGTAGTTTTTTGGCAACAAGCAGCCACTACCCATAGTGATAGCAAAAATCACTGAGTACTACATATAGCGTGTTTGTTAATCGGTAGGCACAATATAGCGGGAAAATTTTGAAAATACTATATTGATTTTAGGATAAAACTATGTTGCTACAAGGTTGTAGGCAGTCCAAATTTTGGCAAAGGACGATGGGATAAGGGTTAGACGCAAATGCGGTCGATCATAAATTTTTTGTAAAAATAGTGTGGCCGTTTGCTTTTTATTTTCTCAGTGATTGTCGCCTGATAACTATCACCATGGCGGCAATAATGCGGGCGCAGATTGTACATCAAACCACAAAAAATCGCCACCCATATGTTATTACTAGCGAGTGACGACTTGGACCAAAAGGCGCTAAACCTGTCTGAACGATTTACAAAACCATGCGGACCGTCTTGGCGTTATCAAGCGCGGCATAAAGTGTATTGACTTGATCAGCGGCTGTTAGGTACAGATTGACCCGTGCTGAATGAAAGCGACCCGTTCTAGAAGGTTTCACTTCAATAGAGGCCAAATCAAAATCAGGGAATTGGCTACCCAAGATCAGCTTGATTTCATTAAGCAGGCTCTCGTGCTCACCTTCATGACCAATGATGCTGAGTGGGTAGTTCATCGGGAACTCCCAAAGCTCTGGGTTTTGAATGTCTGTTTTTTTGCCTTTCAGAACGCCTTTATTTGGCGTCAAATCAGTGACTTTCACTGATGGCTGATTGCTGGTTGGGTTATTTACATTGTTGTCGACGTTGTCGTTATTATTTTTTGAATCATCACTCATGATATGAGCCTCGCTTTTATAGATAATATTTTTGAATAAATCAGCTGGTTAGAGTAGAGATTTTACCTACAGTACCTTTGTCTGCTATTTATAGTGGCGTGCGGTGGATTATTCAAGTTACGTTTGCCGCTCGTTCATTGTATGGCGCTTAGATGACGGCAATATTTACGGCAAATAACCATCAATAGGCATAATATCAGTCGGCAGATTGGTTTCTCCCAGCGCTTCTCGCAGATTTATTTCGATCGTGCGTGACAAGGCGGTCAGAGGTAACTGATTAGCCGCCAAACCAAACGGCTCTTCTAGCTCTTCGCTCAGCGCATCTAACCCAAAAAACGTATAAGCAATCACGGCACAAACCAAGGGCGTTGCCCAACCAAGCGAGGCGACCAAGCCAAAAGGCAGCATGACGCAATACAAGTAGGTCGTACGATGTACCAGCAGCATATAAGCAAAAGGTAGCGGTGTGTTATGAATACGCTCGCAGGCTGCCAAGACAATCGTCATAGAGGTCAGGCGCTCATCCATGTTTTGGATGACTTGCTCTGAGACCAGTCCTTGACGCCGAATATCGCCGAGATGCTTACCCATGAGGCGCATTATATGGTCAGGGACATTTTTTGCTTGGCGCATACCATTATGATGTATGGATGCGACAAAGGGATCTATGTCCGCCCAAGGTGGCGTACCACGCAGCCTGTGGCGCACCGCATGTGCAAAAGCAATGGTCAGATATACCATGGTGCGCTGAGTCTCACGACCATGCTCGTTGTCATCATCTATAAAGGATAAGACTTGGCGCGTTAAGCTGCGAGCATCATATACCAACTGGCCCCATAGCATCCGTGCTTCCCACCAACGCTGATAGCTGGCATTATTTCGAAATCCCAAAAACAGCGATAATGCGATGCCCAATAAGGTAAAAGTGGTGATACCATAATAAGGAAAAGAGTCAGGAATCCAGTGTTGAATAATGGTAATGGCTGTACTAAGGATGGTAACCAATAGCAGCTGCGGATAGATTTTTGGAATGATTGAACCGCGAAGGGCGAAAAATATCTTAAACGGGTGGGGTGTTTGCCGGACAATCATGTCAGTTTCCTAGCGATGAAATCTGTGAGCGTAGTATTGCAGGTGCCGTATGATTCTAATACAGAATCTAAGTCTGTAAAGCCCAAAAGACTATAAATTTATTCAAACTAAGAAGTAGGGTGGTCACTTAAGCTCGGTAATTGGGATGGTCAAAAAGTTAAATCCTCGCCTATGCTTTTCGTCAGCAGAGCGTATGACTGAATCCTTTGATATTAAAGAGTCTGTCTCTAAAGTAGTTATTGAACAGCAATCGCTGCGATTGATAAAGTCATTATCAAATTTCGCCGTGAAGGCACTGAGGTAGAGCTTATTGGTTTGAACGAGGCAAGCCAGACGATGATAGACAATTTCGGTGTGCATGACAAACCAGATGCTGAGCAAAATTTAGGCGCGCATTGATAACATAGATTAACAAACACAAAAAAGCCGAGATAAACTCGGCTTTTTTTATTTAGCTTCATTGAATATTAGTCATTTTCAAGGAAAGAACGTAAATGCTCAGAACGTGAGGGATGACGCAGTTTACGCAACGCTTTTGCCTCGATCTGACGAATACGCTCACGGGTAACATCGAACTGCTTACCAACTTCTTCTAAAGTATGATCCGTTGGCATGTCGATACCGAAACGCATTTTTAGGACACGGGCTTCACGCTCAGTTAGATTACCGAGTACATCACGAGTGGCTTCTTGTAGTCCAGCAGACGTTGCATCGTCGACAGGGCTTGAGATCGTACCATCTTCTATGAAGTCACCTAAGTGTGAATCTTCATCATCACCGATAGGCGTCTCCATAGAGATAGGCTCTTTGGCAATCTTGAGCACCTTACGGACTTTGACTTCGTCCATCTCTAAACGTTCGCCTAATTCCTCAGGCGTTGGCTCGCGGCCCATTTCTTGTAGCAGCTGACGTGAGACACGGTTGATCTTGTTGATCGTCTCAATCATATGCACAGGGATACGGATGGTACGTGCTTGGTCAGCGATAGAGCGCGTGATTGCCTGACGAATCCACCATGTGGCATACGTTGAGAACTTATAACCACGGCGATACTCAAACTTATCAACCGCTTTCATCAAACCGATATTACCTTCTTGGATCAGATCCAAGAACTGTAGGCCACGGTTAGTGTATTTTTTGGCAATAGAGATAACCAGACGCAAGTTGGCCTCAACCATTTCTTTTTTCGCGCGTCGCGCTTTTGCTTCACCAACGGCCATACGACGTGCCACATCTTTCATGTCGTGGATTTTCATATCAAGCTGCTGCTCATAATCACGAATACGGCGCTGAAGTAAAATAACGTCATCGGTGACTTTTTCTAGCGTGCCCGCAAATGCAGGCTTACCTTTGATACGCTCAATGAGCCAATCGACATTGGTTTCATTGCTAGGGAAGGTCTTACGGAACTCTTCACGCGGCATACGACCACGGCGAATCACCAAGCGCATGATTTGACGCTCTTGCTTACGCACGTCGTCGTAGACGTCATGCATGATCGCCATGACTTGGTCTGACAAGCGATTATTGAGCTTTAGCATCATAAAGCGTTCAGCAAGTAACGCGTACGCAGTATCCGCCTGCACGCTACCACGACCATAATCAAGCAGCGCTTGCTTGGCTTTGATAAATAGATGCTCGATCTCTTCTAGACGCAAACGTACTTCTTCTGGATCAAGACCGCTGCTTTCTTCTTCAGCTTCTTCTTCCACGTCGTCTTCGTCTTCATCTTCGTCATCATCAAGTGCGGCTGCCTTGGCATTCACTTTAGCTTTGATGATAGGCGGGTTTTCTTTTTCTTCTTTGATGCGCTCACGCTCTTCTTTTACCGCATCTTTGGCTTCTTGAGCGGCGATTTTATCTTCTTCGGTTTCAGGATCTAAGAAACCAGTGATGACGTCAGATAGCTTTTTTTCGCCATCTTGTACTTTTTGGTATTCATCAAGGACGAACTGTACGGTGCCAGGCCAGTAAGCCATGGCATGCTGTACATCACGAATACCTTCTTCGATACGCTTAGCAATGGAGATCTCACCTTCACGGGTAAGAAGATCAACTGTACCCATCTCACGCATATACATACGGACAGGGTCAGTGGTACGACCAGGCTCAGTCTCAACAGAGGCGAGTACCGCCGCTGCCTCATCTGCTGCCATGTCATCATCACTTGAATCATCGTTCATCAAGATGTCATCGGCATCAGGGGCAGACTCAAAGATTTTGATACCAACATCGGTTAGCATCTGCACAATATCTTCGATCTGATCGCTTTCGGTAATAGAGTCGGGCAGCTGGTCATTCACCTCAGCATAGGTAAGATACCCTTGCTCTTTGCCCATTTGGATTAAGGTGGCCAGTTGAGATGTGGACTTAGAAACTGACTTATCGTTCATAAATACTCGCTTACTTGCATCGGACATTTTTATATTGTGACTCGCTATCGCTCGCTCTTTGCGTTGATCTTATCAATCGATTGATCAAAATATGGCGTAGAGGTTGTCAATAATATCAAAAATGAGTTGATATGAATAAAGGCTCAAAACACTACAATAACAATGCTAAAAAACAGCTAAAAATTAGAAAAGCTAAAAAGACTTCAATACAGTACCTAAAAAAATATAGTACTTAAAATTTAATACTCAAAATAGTATCTAAAAGCAGATATGTAAAATAATACCTAAAATTTGTGCTTAAAGATGCATGCTCACAATCATCAACCAAGCAGTGCTGTCAATATACAGCGACACAGTTTAACACAGACCGCAGTGGTCAAGCACGAGCTAGTGATAGTTACCGACCATTTTTTGCCGTTTATTTGCCATCAGCTAAATGATTTAGGAGTGACTCATGCTACTCGGCATAATCATTAGTAGTGGGGGCAGTGGCTAGAATTTTAAAGGGGCATGATTTGATAATTAAACATTAAGACTGCACGGTGACCATCTGTGATGAGCGTTCGGCATGCTGCGCGCGCAGCCAATTGCTCAAGTGCTGGGCCTGCATACGTACAATCGCTTGCTTGATATGATCAGGGTTTTTTATCAGCTCTTGCATCTTCTTTTTTATATTACGCTCAAGCAATGAGCTGACAAGCTCCTCGATCAAGTCGTCGAGACTCAATACATTTCTTGCTGTTAGTGCCCGATAAAATCCGCCCCAGCTACTGCTTAGCGTCACTTGATGGGATTGATCCAGATTTGATAATACAAAATGTGCCGCCGCATTGGCATCGGTGGGCAAATACTTCATGCACCGCTTAATCGTTGTGACAACATTTAATAAAGCCGCATCTTGCAAGTCTTCCCATGCGATTGCGCGCAATGCATCGCTTGTCGCCTTTTTTTGTATGTGAGCAGGCAGCTGTAATCTTGTCAGCCCAGACTGTTGCCAAATCGATTCGATAGGGTCATCAATGAGTGCGCGCGGCTGAAACAAAAAGCACAGCTGCAATTGTTGGCTGATGGTCATATCACCATCAAAGTCTAGCAGCGCATCTTTGGCCTCGACATTTTGACTGCGCCTGCCGCCAAGCTTTTGATAAACATCATTGTTGAGCAAATAGCGAAAGCTACTGCCTTTTGGCAAAGCGGTCGTCAATGAGCGTACTTGCGACATGAGCTTGGCTTTACCTTCAGCCAGACTCATGTCATAGCGCTCACTTAAGTACGCAAAAATATACTGTGATAACGGCATGGCTTGGCTGATTTGCTCGCGCATGGCATCGCTGCCATGACTTTTGATAAACGTATCAGGATCATGATTGTTAGGCAGGGTTAAAAACCGCAACTCTTTATCATCAGCAAGCACAGGTAAGGCAACTTCAAGCGTACGCCAAGCGGCTTTTTGTCCGGCACTGTCGCCATCAAAACTCAAAGTCAGCGTTGGATTGAGTGTCAATAGCCGCGATATTTGGCTTTCATTGATTGCCGTACCCATCGAGGCGACCGCGCCATAGATGCCCGCTTGATAGAGAGCAATGACATCCATATAGCCTTCTACCACCAGCCAGTCGTTAGCACGCTGCTGGCGCGACTCATAATAGCCATAGAGTACATGCTGCTTATGAAAGACGGGCGAGTCTGAGGAGTTGATGTATTTTGGCTTGACCTCATCGTCGAGCGCCCGACCACCAAAACCAATGGTGCGACCTTGGTTGTCACGAATAGGAAAAATAACCCGATCACGCAGCAGATCGTAGTCACGGCCAGACTCTGATTGGCGCACGAGCCCTAGTGCCTTAAGTCCTTCAATATCTTGTGGAAACTGGTGCTCAAGATGCTGCCAGCCAAATGGCGCATAGCCAAGACCAAAAGTCTCAAAAGTCTCTTCAGTGAGTCCGCGTGACAAAAAGTATTGCTTGGCATGAGGGTGAGTGTGTAGATTATGCTGATAGAACTGCTGAATTTGCTCTAGCAATTCGTACAGGTTGCCATCTTGATCAGACGTCTGATCGATACCAATACTATCCATGCCTGCGTCAGTTTCTGTCAGCCACACTGGCGGATAGCCACTATCGTCCGCATGGTTTGAAGAATACGGCTCTGATGGATACGAGTCCATCGAATAAGGCGCTGACTCGTAAGCATCTAGCGGCGGGAAATTATCGTAACCCTGAGCGTCATCATAACTCGACTGGTCTATGTGATTTTGGTCGCTTTGGTCAACATTATTTTGATGACTGGCTTGACGGTTGTTTTGATAGTTATTTCGATAGCTGTCTTGGTTTGTGCCGTCTTGGTTTGCACCGTCTTGATTTACTTTGCTGTGCTCTATCGTTGGGCTAGGTACATTGTGAACTGGCGGCGGTGCAATAGGTTTTGGCGTACGGCGTTGATAGCTGACGTTCTGTTGCTCTTCTTTTGGTACTTCAATGCCTGTTTGTTTAGAGAGCTCATTGACTGCTTCGATAAAGGTGAGATTCTCGTAATCACGCAAAAAACTGATGGCATTGCCACCGACGCTACAGCCAAAACAGTGATAGATATTTTTTTGTGGATTGACATAAAAGGATGGGGATTTTTCACCGTGAAAAGGGCAGCAGCCTTTATATTCACTACCAGCGCGTTTAAGCGTAGTGTGTTTGCCAATGATGCTGATCAGGTCAGCTTGGCTATTGAGTTGTTCAAGAATATGGTTAGGAATGCTCATACAAAAAACAGTTTACCATAGGTCGATTATGTTGGGGCAGAGGTAATAAGGTACTGCTAGAAAAATAAGGCCAACGTAATGTTGACCTTATTATCAATGAATACAGACTGTGTTAGCTAGGCTAAAAGACCTCACATAATCAATTATTATCCATATCACTCACACTGTCGTCATTTAGCGTAGTGCGACGTGTTGGATTGGTATTTAGTGGATCGACGTTGGCTTCTCGTGCAGTCGAGCCAGTGCTTGATTGGCTGGTCACGCGCTCAGCTGACGCTTCAGGCAGACCTAGGCCTACGCTGATACCATTACGTGCAGACGCATTGTTGGCGACTGGAGTGTTGGCAGGCGTTGTGTTTGTCCCTGCTAGTCTCAACTGGGCTGCGTTGCCAATCATTTGGGTTTTGGTCGCGCCATTATATTCGCCCGTTGCCACTGAGTTGTCAGTTGTGTTTGAGCGACCAAGCTGTCCAAAGGTAATCTTATTGAGCCAAGAGCGATCACGTTTGGTGCTCAGTTTGACTTTGCCATTACTCGTCAGCATGTTTGGATAGTTGATTTGCAATAGGGTTTTGTACTCATTTGCCAAATCTGTTAGACCAAGTTTTTCGTGGCTATAGGCTAGGACAGCAATGGCATCTGGTACTGACTCACTCAGTGGATAGTACTGGAAGACCCATTTGGCACGGTTGACAGCTGCCACATAAGCTTCACGCTCGATATACCAGTTGGCTGCGCTCATCTCGCTCTCAGCAAACTGATTATAGATAAATGTCATGCGCTGGGCGGCATCTGGTGCATAGGGGCTATTTGGGTATTTGCTAATAAGTTCTTGGAAATTGGCAAAGGCAATACGTAGATACGCAGTGTCACGCTCCGCTTGGTTTAATTTAAACAGCTTCAAACTCTCAGACGAGCCTTCCATATTGGCAACGCCGCGTACATAGTAAGCATAGCTGACTTGGGGATTAGAAGGGTATAGACGGATGAATTGCTCGGCACTCGCTGCTGCCATCTCGTATTTATCGCTTTGATACTGCGCGTACATCATATCAAGTAATGCCTGTTCAGCGTATTGCCCAGTTGGGTAAAAGGTACGCAGATTGGTCAGTTCTTCAACACCTTGAACATAGCGGCCTTTATCGATTTGAGCGATGGCATCGTTATAGTAACCTTGCTCTGACTTTTCCGCGGTTTCTACCGCGTCGACATCTTTGGCGCCAGTGAGGTTTTTGAATGTCTGGCAACCTACTAGATTGACGCTAAGCGCAAGTAAGGTGATTGAGGACAGTTTGATAAACGTATTGCCAACAGCTTGCATACTTCTTCTCCGACACAAGACGCATGATAGCAGCAGTGCTATCATGCTATATAAAAGGTTAGTGATAAAAAACGATGCTGAGTATTCAGCGATGCACAAGCAACACGTTTTTCATCGAATGCAGTTTTTGTTATGACGTATTGTACTGGTAGATTGGGTCTGATACATAGAGCTTTTATAGTAAGCCTGTAATAGATCAAATGCATTTAATCATATTCAAACGGTTTAAATGGCAAACACTGTCAATAAAAACCAATGGTATTTTTATACTGTATTTGAATATGGCATAGCAATACAGTGCCATAGCATACAGCAAAACATGGCTATACTTTATAGAATAACGTTTGCTTCGTCTATTTTTTCGCTATCTATACTTTACAGGCAGTTTACCATGAGCGGCTATCACGAGCGATACCGAATATCGCTGGCAGGAACAAATATACAGTAAATTACAGCAATGTTATGTTCTAGAGAGCTAAGCAGTAAAGCTTGGCACCTCAGAAGCGCTCAAAAATTCACAGATAGTATGCACTTTTATAGGGCTTGGACGCGTGACATGATACACTAGGGCGGTATTGTCTCCGCTTTTTTTACCTGCATAGCTTTTATTATTTGCTAGAAGTCAAAAAACGACAATTTTTTATTATTTTATCTTTGAATGAAGTCACTTAACAAAATATAGTTAGCAACTTTACATAGTTAGCAACTTTGCTAGGTATCAATCCGCTATGAATAATGATGCCATGACTACCCATTTATCACCGAATCAATCGCTAGAGACTGATTCATCAGCACAAGAGTCACCAATGCCAAATAACGTTTTAAATAATGACGAGCCTGACAATCAAGAAATGATGGATGAGCAGGAAATAATGGACGAGCACACTGATGCTCTTGATAATGACGACTTGCTCGAAGAAGATAGCGATATTGATGAAGCACTTGACGACAGCGACATGGATGAAGGCGACGACGATGAAGCGCCAGTAGCAGGTCAAGCGGTACCAGTGGTGGTAGATATAACGCATATTGTCACAGAAGATGAGTCTGGCTTACGTATCGATAAAGTCGCTTCACAGGTGTTTGCAGACTTTTCGCGCGTGCAATTACAAGGTTGGATCACGGATGGTAGCTTACTTTATAACGGCAGTGTGCAAAAACCAAAGGTTCGTGTCAAAGCAGGTGATGCCCTACATCTATCGACGACGTTGCAGCAGCATAGTGAAGATCAACCAGAAGATATAGACATTGATGTGGTCTATGAAGATGATGATGTATTGGTCATCAACAAGCCTGTCGGTATGGTGGTTCATCCGGGCGCTGGCAATCAGACAGGCACATTGGTCAATGCTTTGCTATATCATTATCCGCAGCAGCATCACTTGCCGCGTGCAGGGTTGGTACACCGTATTGACAAAGACACCTCTGGATTACTACTCATTGGTAAAACCAAACCGGCTCAAATGGCGCTGATGGAGCAGCTAAAAGACAAATCTGTTTATCGTCATTATCAGTGTGTGGTAGCAGGCGATCAAGCAAGCTTGCTGCGTCATCGCCGTATTGATGCGCCGATAGGGCGACATCGTACTCAGCGTACCAAAATGACGGTCATGACTGCCGGCCGTGAAGCGGTAACCCATCTATTAAATGTCACGCCACTGAATGACAACTATTGTCTGTTAGATGTCGGACTGGAAACAGGTCGTACCCATCAGATCCGTGTCCATCTGAGCCATGTGACCCATCCGCTAGTCGGGGACCGTGTCTATGGTGGTCGTCGTCAACTGCGAGCAGGTTTGACAGAAGCACAGCGCCAAGCCATCAGCAACTTCCCGCGCCAAGCATTGCATGCCTATACTCTTGGGTTTGTGCATCCGGTAACTGGTGAGGATATTGAAGTGACGACGCCACTGCCAGAAGACATGCAACAGCTAATAGCCGTATTAAGCGACGGCTATGATGACGAGTAAACGCTATTGAGAAAAGCGGCTGTCTAAAGGTGTTTACGACAATTGTCAAGTTTATAGTAGTGATTTAGTGATGCCAATTTTTAGACAGTCAGTAGATAAAAGGATGGGGCAGTCGTGACAAACAAGCTTCCGATAATAGATAATTTTCCAATGACCATGCTCGCGCAAATGGATGACGTGGCTGTTTTCCAAACGGCTGCTTTTGCGCCGAATAATATTGACGAACCTGCTACGGCAAGCCAGCAAAGAGGGCTTGACAGTCAAGCAAACCATCAAGCAAATTATGGCGCGCTAAATCTAGGCCTGCATGTCAACGATGACGCGGCAAAGGTATTAGGTAATCGTATGAGTCTGTTGACTGCGATTAATACACAGATGGCAAGTGAGTCATCACAAACTGAGCAACATACTGCTATTCACAGCTTACATTGGGTCAGTCAGATTCATGGTAAACAGATCCATGATATTGATACGACGCCTTTGAGCATGGCACCAATGGCGGCTGACGCCATAATCAGCAAGCAAAGTGGTCGTGGACTGGCGATCATGACGGCAGATTGTGTGCCGATTGTCTTATACCAACCCGCTAGCGGTAAAATCGCCGCCATTCATGCAGGTTGGCAAGGATTGGCGTGCGGCGTGATTCGAGAGACTGCTCAGCGCTTTACCGATTCAGGGGCTATACAGGCTTGGATAGGGGTGTGTATCAGTCAGGCCAATTATGAAGTGAGTCATCAAGTTCGTGACCAATTATTGGCTGGTTGCTTAGATAATCAATTACTCACGGCGTCAGATAGTGATAATTTTGACAGTTTATATGTGATGCGCTCAGATAGTGGTCTTGAAAATCATAGCGATACTCAGCATTTACATAAGACAGTTGATAAACTATCGAATTGCGCTACAGTGCACACGCATAAAGTTAAGCTAAACTTACCAAAACTGGCCGCTGATCAATTAACAGCTGCTGGCGTGTCGATAGATAATAAAGAACCTATCAGCTGTAGCTATGCAGATCGGCATTACTATTCTTATCGTCGTCAAACGCATATGCAGCAGCCTGCAACGGGAAGAATGGCGCTCGTGATTGTGCGCCGCGCCGCTACGTAGATGTCAGCTCACAACTAACAAACCTATTGAGTGCACTGAGTCGTTTTGCACTCGTACACTATATTATTTTTATTTAACCATTATTGTCATTATTAGAGTCTGTATGAATACAACTAGCGAATCCTCAAAAATATCTCCTGATAGTACGCCTAACGTATCGATTGCCGTTATTTTCCATAGCAACTATGGTCATACTAAGCGTGTCGCTGAAGCGATTGTACAAGGCGCGCATCAGCAATTACCAGAGGCCCAAGCAAAAGCGGTTGATATTCATGATATTGACTGGGATTATTTAGATCAGGCAGATCTATTGGTTTTCGGTAGCGCGGTATATATGGGCAGCGTCACGGCTGAATTCAAAACCTTTATGGATGAAACCTCAAAGCGTTGGTACAACCGCACGTGGGAGGGCAAATGGGCCGCAGCTTTTGCCAACTCAGGCGGTCTGAGCGGTGATAAACTTGCCGTGTTGCAGCAAATTTCTTTGTATGCCATGCAGCACGGCATGAACTGGATTGGTCTGCCGCTTATGCCGACGGGTCATGAGGCGCACGATCTCAACCGTCTATCTAGCTTCTTAGGTTTGATGACACAATCTCTTGACGGACCACCTGAAGAAACGCCAGGGAAAGGAGATATTGATACCGCTATTTGGTTTGGTGATCATTTGGCTAAAACCATCATTAAACATCAGCCAGCGGATAGTAAGCGTTAGTTAACACAGTAGGTGACAGGCTACTCCAGTAAAAAAGCAGACACTATTGATGTCTGCTTTTTTTATGTCAATGTTATGGAG
>NZ_DDNS01000018.1:55773-99926 GCF_002341255.1 Psychrobacter sp. UBA2514 | reverse complement strand
TTATGGAGCAACCAGATTAGTCGGTACAGGCTTAACAGGAATAGGGCTATCAACAAATTGGAAATGTTGACAACCAGTCAGCATTAGCGACGCTATCAGCAGACAAATAGAGGTAAGTGACTTCATAATGGTATCTCAGAGACGATATATTACCCAATAATATATCTTGTATGTCTATCTATCGTTAGAAGCGATGACAGTTAAAAGTAAGGTTTACTTTTAGGTATTATATATAAAAACAGGTCGGTTATATAACCTTAAAAAGGTACAAAGACTTGGCTTTGTTTTTAAAGAAATTATTTATTCAGTCATGACGTAACTTGTCTACTATGCGTTTGTATTAGCTATATCAATGACTAACATGACGAGTCTTAGAAACTATCTCTGCTGTTAGGATTGATAGCGGCTTGAGGGTCAATCATTTAGCAGTATCGACAGATGTTTGAATGGGTTGTGTTATAAATAAGAATAGTGATAATATGTTGAAAGCTGACCAAATAGTCAGGTATATAGCAGTACTAATTTTTGGCAAAAGCTCCTGATAATTACTGCTATTTATGGTCGATTTATTTGCTATAAAAGAGTGTGCGATATCCTACTCATCGACATCCTGCAAATGCGACATAGAATAAATAGTAAGTATATTAAAAACTAAAAACGTACTTGCCGATAAACTTACTTGAGCGGTTGCAGCAAAATATAGATTAAGCGTTTACCTTTCGTACTCAAACCACTAATGCTTCTCAGTCTTATACTCACTTTCATTATTTTAGCCGAGCCTTGCTATGATTAGTTTTTATCTCAATGGAAAATACCATGAGCTAACCCAGCTTAACCCCAATACGACAGTGCTTGAGTATCTACGATTGCATGAAGGCCAAACGGATACGAAGGAAGGCTGCGGCAGTGGTGACTGCGGTGCTTGTACGGTAATGGCTCAACGCCTGCCTAGCACTATCCAGCAAACGCTTAATGATGAAAATGGCAACGAAAAAAATGCTACGCCTCCATTCTATACGATCAACTCCTGTATCACGCTATTGTCGCTGATGGACGGTCATCACCTGATGACAGCGTCCTACTTGGCGGACAATCCTGAGCATCATCCAGAACGTGCTTTGCTGCATCCAGCACAGCAGGCGATGGTTGAGTGTCACGGATCGCAGTGTGGTTTTTGTACCCCTGGGTTTGTCATGTCACTGGCTTGCGTTTACGAAAACAATCGTATGCAGACAAGTTCAGAATCAGCAAGTCAGAGTGATGCTAAGCAGTTGAGCTATGATGAAGTGGTTGCGTCAATATCGGGCAATTTATGTCGCTGTACAGGCTATCGTCCGATTATCGAGGCAGGCCTACTGATGAGTGAAATCGGTCAGAAAAGAGAGGCAGAGCAGTCGGTGATGAAAGACTTGACTATCAGTCTCGCAACAGACGCGATGGGTAGTACAAAGGAATCAGCAGTATCTGCAAATGCGCCAGCTGAAGCCGAGTCGGACAATGTAGAGTCAACAGCTATTGCCCCTGCACTCAATGATGCTGGGCGACGGTTATATATACCCAAGTCACTAGACGAGTTTAATCAAATATTAGCAGCTAATCCGCAGGCGACGATCTGGGCAGGTGGTACGGATTTGGGATTGAGTGTAACCCAGCATTTGGTTGATCACGAGATCATTATTCAGCTCTCAGGTATTGAGGCGCTAAAGTCTTGGGCGCTATCAGATGCAAATAGCAACACATCGACTGACGAACAAACTCAAAGTCAGTCGCTAGTGCTAGGTGCTGGCATGAGCTATCAGCAAATGCTCCCTGTGCTTGAGCAGTATTTTCCACGCTTTGCGCAAGTGTTTGAGCGCATTGCCTCTCCGCAAATTCGTAATATGGGCACCATCGGCGGTAATATCGCCAACGCATCCCCGATTGGTGATTTGCCACCGATTTTATTGGCACTAGATGCGTCAATTCATTTGCGTCATTGCGCGCCTAATCGTGAAGAGTCAGGTAAAGATTTAGATAGTAGTGATTCGGTTTATACGGATGAAATCATACCGTTATCAGCATTTTTCTTAGATTATAAAAAGACCAAGTTGCAAGCAGGCAGTTATATTGTCGCTATTCATATTCCTTTGATGCAAGATCATCAGCATTTATTTATCCATAAGATTAGCAAACGCTACGAAGATGATATCTCAGCGTGCTTGCTTGCGGCGCGGCTTGATGTGTCAGCAGATGGTGCAATTATCGACAATGCAAAGCTTGGGCTCGGTGGCATGGCAGCGATACCACTGCTTGCGGTGCACTGTCAGCAAGCGCTTATTGGTCAAGCTACTGATGTTGCAAGTTTTGAGCAAGCAGCACAGGTGTTATCTGCAGATGTCACACCAATGACGGATGTCAGAGCCAGCCGCGAATATCGCATGCATGTGGTGCAGCGTCTACTGGTGAAGTGCGGTAAACAATTAGTAGCAGAGATGCAGGCTGAGAGCGCTTGACTGTCAGCGTAATTGAGTATCAATACTGCGTCATGAGTGTATTTGTCAGAAATAAAAAAGCGCATCAGTAAATGCGTACTAATAGAAGAGATTTGCTATGAGCCATCATTCGTCTTTATTTGACAGTTATAGTATCCGCCGCGTGCGTCCGCCAAAAAACAAGATTGGCACGTCAGCCAAACACGACAGTGCGATTACCCATGTGATGGGTACGGCAACTTATGTGGATGATATTACCAAACCACAAGGCACGCTACATCTGGCAGTGGGTAAAAGCAGCCATGCTCATGCACGTATATTGAGTATGGATTTGAGTGCTGTCAGAGAGGCTGATGAGGTCGTTGATGTTTTAAGTTTTAAAGATTTACCGGCGCAGACAGATATCGGTGCCGTGTTTGATGGTGAGCCACTGATGGTGAATGACATTACAGAGTATGTCGGTCAGACGCTATTTGTGGTGGTGGCGACCAGCCATCGCGCTGCCAAAAAAGCCGCCACCAAGGCAGTAGTAGAATATGAGCCATTGCCAGCGGTACTTAGTATTGATAAAGCGCTAGAGCAAGAGTTATTTGTGCGTCCGAGTCATTTTATGAAGCGTGGTGATGCGGCAACGGCGCTTGAGAGTGCACCGATTCGTATTGAAGGTCATATTCATATGCGCGGGCAAGAGCACTTTTATCTCGAAGGGCAAGTGTCGTATGTGGTGCCTTGTGATGATGGCGGACTAGAAGTGTACACGTCGTCGCAGCATCCAAGTGAAGTGCAGCAGCTCGTCGCCGAAGTGACGGATTTGCCCTTCCATGCGGTAAACACAGTCGTACGCCGTATGGGTGGTGGTTTTGGTGGTAAAGAAACGCAAGCCGCGGCATGGGCGTGTCTGTGCGGTATCGTTGCCAAGCGCCATAACGCTCCTGTCAGTATGCGTCTAGATCGTCAGGATGATATGGTCGTGACGGGTAAACGTCATGAGTTTGCCAATCGTTATGAGGTTGGCTTAGATAAGTCTGGGCGTATATTGGGCGTCGATATGCAATTGGCTGGTCTGTGCGGTTATGCGCCAGACCTATCTGATGCCATCGTCGATAGAGCGATGTTCCACTGTGATAATGCCTATTACTATCCAGCGGCTCGTGTGGCGGGTCATCGCTGTAAGACGCATACCGTATCCAATACGGCCTATCGAGGATTTGGTGGTCCACAAGGGCTAATGACCGCTGAATATATGATGGACCATATTGCCTATACCTTGGGGCAAGATCCGCTGCAAGTGCGCTTAGCAAACTTATATCAAGATGGTCAAAGCACCCATTACGGTCAGACCATTGAGCATTTCGATTTAGCAAACATCATGACCAAACTGGCAGCGGATTGCGATTACGACAAGCGCCGTCAGCAAATTATAGAATTCAATCAAAAAGCCGCCGCTGAAGGTAGTGACAAGCGTTTGGGTCTTGCGTTAACACCCGTAAAATTTGGTATTTCATTTACGGTGCAGACGCTCAATCAGGCGGGCGCGCTGGTACACGTTTATACCGATGGCAGCATCCATCTCAACCACGGTGGTACGGAGATGGGGCAGGGTTTATATATTAAAATCGCCCAAATTGTCGCCAATGAGTTCGATGTGGATCTAGATACAGTAAAAGTATCAGCGACACGTACGGATAAAGTACCTAATACCTCACCAACTGCCGCGTCATCAGGTACTGATATTAACGGTAAAGCGGCGCAAAATGCCTGTCTAAGCATCAAAGCGCGCATTGTTGAATTTGCAGCTGAGCATTTTGAGGTGGCACAAGAAGAGATACGCTTTGAACAAAACCATGTCTATATCGGCGATAAAGAGACACTAACCTTTGCTGAAATGATTCAGCTGTCGTATCAAAACCGCATCAGCCTATCGTCTACTGGCTACTATAAAACGCCGAAGATATTTTATGATCGCTCCAAAGCATGGGGACGTCCGTTTTTCTACTTTGCGCTAGGTGCAGCTTGTGCTGAGGTTGAGATTGATACACTGACAGGGGAATATAAGGTACTGCGCTGTGATGTATTGCACGATGCAGGGCAATCGATCAATCCTGCCATTGACATCGGTCAGATTGAGGGCGGTTTTGTGCAAGGTATGGGCTGGCTCACAGCAGAAGAGCTGATCTGGAATGATAAAGGAAAGCTTGCATCCGATAGTCCTGCCAATTATAAAATTCCAACGGCGCATGACTTGCCTAAGCAGTGGAATGTGAAACTATACGATCGCAAAAACGAAGAACAAACTATCTATAATTCTAAAGCCGTTGGTGAGCCGCCGTTTATGTTGGCAGCTAGTGTCTGGTGCGCTCTCAATAACGCGGTGGCTAGCCTTGGTAATTATCAAAAAAATCCAGAATTGACCATGCCTGCGACCCCAGAAGCCGTATTAAAAGCAGTTATGCGTATGGAAGGTTCGTCTTGGGATCTAGAGATCAAGGCGGACAAGGATACGATGGATAGCCTTATTAAAGGTATAGAAGAAAAGGGCGATCTCTATAACGACAAAGTCATGCCGCAAGATGTGCGTCATGCCAAAGATATCGATCCAAAAGAGGTAGCCGGCAAACAGACCGATGAGCAGCCAGAGGCGATAGAGCACCCAAATGTTGCAGGGGCAAGAGGTCCTGCGCACAGTGAGTGAGTCATTGGTTCCACCAGTTATCTGGTATGAAGGTCTAGCGCGATATCAGCAGCGCGGCATGGCTCATGTGTTGGCAACGGTCGTGGCTGTGAATGGCTCGGCCCCGCGTGCACTACAGGCAAAGATGATTATCACGCAGGATGGTATCGTAGATACGCTGGGCGGCGGTGGTCTAGAGCACGATGTGATTACTACTGCTCGTCAGCTATTAAGTGGCGAGATATCCACCACGGTATCCAAACAAGTCAAACCAAAAGTTTCTGAAGCTAATGAGACAAGCGCGTCAGCTACTTCTAAAGCAGTACGCCGAGACGCGGTTTATACTAAGCATTACCCGTTGGGTGCGAAATTGGCCCAATGCTGCGGTGGTAGCGTCACTGTTATGTTCGAATGCTTTAATGTGACGCCGCCGATGTCAGTACTGGTATTTGGAGCAGGTCATGTAGCCTCAGCACTTATGACCATCCTTGCTGAATTGCCATGTCAGGTAGATTGGGTAGACAGTCGCCCAGAGATGTTTGAGCGTTACTTAAGTAATAAGCCAAATACTGATAAAGCACATCAGACAGACTGTAACCGCCACACTTCAATATCACATAACAATGCTGAAGCACGACCATTAGAATCAAACAAAACAGCATTAACCCAACCAACCTCTTATAAGCTACCAGTGCATATCCGTCCGCATATCGATGACGATCCTGTCGATTTTGTGCGTCCATTTATCGAGCAGGGTGGTCAGCGTTTTATTTTGGTTATGACGCATGACCATAGTGTGGATTTTGAGCTGGTGCGAGCAGCATTAGATACTGTTTCTGATATCTGCTCAGCTGATAGTAAGCGCTCAGATATCTCATTACCTTATATTGGCTGTATTGCCTCATCCACCAAAGCCAAGCGTTTTAGAGACCGTTTGATTCAGCGTGGCTATAGTGAGCAACTAGTCAATCAGCTCACCATGCCAATCGGATTACCAATTGGTGGTAAAGAGCCGATGGCGGTGGCCGTGTCTATCGTAGCGCAGCTCTTACAACGTTATCATCAGGTTGCTCTTTGAAGGGACTAATTACTTCATGAAACCGTGTCATTTTTCATTAAATAATTAAAACGCTCAGTACTACTACGCCATTGTGAGACTACCAAATGACCCTACATATTTATCAAGCTCGACTGCTACATTATCTGACTGAAAACGATCGTACTGAGCGTGCAACTTCTGATCTTTCACAAGCGTTAGATATTGATCAGAATGCAACGTTATTACCAGTAATTGCAGGCGTGCGCATTTATCCTGAATATATTGCTGACGGTGCATTAGTGGTTGATGATGTGACAAGATGCGTGGTCGAATACGGTCATAGTGAGACCATACTGCCAAAGTACGCCAATGCAGAGGGCAAGCCAGCAATTAAAGTGCACGACTATCGCGACAAACTCATCATGCCGGGTTTTATCGATACGCATGTGCACTATCCGCAGGTAGATATGATTGCCGCTTATGGTGAGCAACTGCTCGACTGGCTCAATAATTATACCTTTGTGACGGAAGCCAACTTTGGTGATCCAAAAATAGCGCATGATACCGCGCAGTTTTTTTTGAACCAACTACTTGCCAATGGCACGACCAGTGCGATGGTTTTTGCGACCAGTCATCCGTTATCTGCCGAGGCGTTTTTTGCCGAAAGCCATAGGCTCAATACGCGTATGATCACGGGTAATGTCTTGATGGACCAAAATGCGCCTGAGCCGCTATGTGTGCCTGCTGAGCAAAGTATCCGTGACACTCAAAACATCATTGATAATTGGCATGAGCGCGGGCGTCAGCATGTGGCCATTACCCCGCGCTTTGCGATTACGTCGAGCCCTACACAATTACGTCTGGCAGGTGAATTGTATGCCAGCCATGACAGTGTGTATTTGCAAACGCATCTGGCAGAAAACCGTGATGAGGTGGCTTTTGTGCAGGAGCTGTATCCCAATCATAAAGGCTACCTCGACGTCTATGATGATATGGGATTACTGGGCCGCCGTACCACCTTGGCACATGGTATCTATCTTGAGACACTAGAATACGAGCGTCTACGCGCGACTGGTACGCAAATATCACATTGTCCAACGTCCAATCTGTTTTTGGGTAGTGGGCTGTTCGATTTACCCAAGACGTTAAGTTATACCGGTGTTAGTATCGCCACTGATGTTGGAGCAGGCACGAGCTTGTCGATGCTCACGACGTTATCAGAGGCGTACAAAGTCCAGCAACTACAAAGTAATCAATTATCAGCACACCAAGGGTTGTATCAGATCACTTTGGGCAATGCACAGTCGCTACTATTAGATGATAAGATTGGTAACTTTATGCCCAATAAAGAAGCGGACTTTGTCGTGATTGATATGAAGGCCACAGCACTGTTAGAGCGACGTATGGCGCAGACCAAAACCCTTGAAGAGCAGTTATTTGTGCTGATGATGCTGGGTGATGATAGAGTGATTGAGCAGACGATAATTGCCGGTCAGAGCCGCTATCGAAAATCTACGGCCTGATGAACTGGCGAAAAACATGAGTCACAAAAAAGCCCCATTTATATATCATAAACGGGGCTTTGATTGCTCTGTATCTTTTGTTCTGTGCTTTTTTGTCTGTGCTTATGAGATAGCTTGGCGGCTTTTTTCCTAACTGGCATTTTCTAACTGACGTCTTCTAACTCAATAAGCACATCCCAGTCCGTAATGTCTATCTCATGGCAGTTGTTACCTTCGCCATTGATACGATCAATCACCAAAAAGTCACTGTCGCGTCCAAGCGCCAATAAGGGATGATGCCAGACGTTGGCAGCATACTGTACGCCTTGATGCGACTTGGCATAAAACACGGCCAGATCATCAGGCGACTGCGGCGGCGTGCCTGCTTTGGCAACGACGACGACATAGTCCTGACCTTCCATCGAGACAAATGCTTGCGTGCCAAACGGATGATACTCCATGACGGACAGCGCAATCGGATTCTCACGTTTTTTGGCTCGAAAGATACTCATACCGACAGTGCCACCCTCAAGCTGACTTGCAGCAAGCGCATGATGGCGAACCGCATAGCCATTATTGATCTCGTAAGTGTTGTCAGCGGTTTGCTCCTCCTCACTATAGCGCTCGATAACCGAGCCGTAAGGGGCAAAGTCGGCTTTGGTCAGAGGCTGAGCCGTTAGGATGACGCTCATTATTTAGTACCCGCCTGATCTGCCACCTTGCCAAACACGCGCACGCGGCTGATACCACCATCGGGGAAGATATTGACGCGAATGTGCGTGATAGGCTGGTCTATCAGGAGCTTGTCGTTACCAAAGGTATGGACATCATCCGCATTGGTTTTCTGAGGCTCAAGCAACGTATCCCAAAACATACTTTGAGTGACCAAGGTTTGCTCTGGGGTATTTGGCGAGTAGACGGCTTGAATGGATACTTTATTAGGGTAGTTGCCTTTAAAATGAGCGGTATCGATTTCGATAGAATCCACGATACCTGCTTGCCCTAAGGCAATAATGCACCAGTCATTGCCTGGCTCACGGCGGCGACGCGTCTCCCAGCCATCCCCCATATTGGGCGCTTTGGTCGGTAACAGTAAGTTGCTAGCTTCACCGAAATGTGCGTCGTTACTGGCGATTGCACGACCGCCATTTAACGCGCCTGCCAAGTCGAGCATTTCACCTTGATTGTTTAGGCTGGCATCAAGTTGGATATCACCATAGACACGCAGTCGAGCCACGCCGCCATCTGGGTAAATATTCAAACGGATATGTGTGACCGTTTGCTCGTTATCAGTTTCGATAAACTCATGGTGATTGCCCTGTAGTGGGGTCATGCCAACAAGGGGCTGCCAGTTTTTACTGTCCCAGTCTTTTTTACTGAGACTAGTAAGCTCAGTTTCATCTTGCTGTAGTAGCTCTGGCGCGTATAAGCTATCGACACTGGCAGAAGAGGGGAAGTTACCCGTAAAATGACTGGTATCGATATCGAGACCTGCGATTTTGGTCGGACGCGCCAGCTGAATGACTAAATAATCATAGCCCAAATGACGCTTACGGCGCGTCTCCCAGCCGTCCATCCATTTACCGTTATCGTCGAATTTACCTACAATAAAGATAGGCGCATCAGGGTTTAGAATACGGCTTTTATCCGCAAAAAAATCATCGGTCGCAAATAGCGCTTTGGCACCCAAGCGACTGTCAGCCACGTTAGATTTTTTAGTAAAGGCTGGCAGGCTCTCAGGCAGATTATTTGCTGAGATGATTTGTCCCACTTCTGAGGTGTTTTGACTCATTATGATTCCTTTTGCTTAATATTAGGTTTAATTGATCGAGTGCCGCTTGTTTTATTTATTCGACACACTGCGGCTTACTTGACAGCCGTGGTAGTGGCTGTCGTGGCAAAAGCTACATCCAGTTGGCTGTGTTGTCTGGTGTTGCTGGATGGTTGTCGTACCAGTGCTTCGCTATCTCATCACGGCGGCATATCCACACGTCAGGCTTATTGGTGATGTATTGCAAAAATTGCTTTAATGCCTTGATACGTCCTGCCCGTCCGATAATACGGCAATGCAAACCGATGGTCAGCATTTTTGGGGTTTCTGCGCCTTCTTCATAAAGGGTGTCAAAGCTGTCTTTGAGGTATTGATAAAATGGCTCGGCGTGAGTAAACCCTGGACTCGAAGAAAAGCGCATGTCATTGGTCTCTAAGCTATAAGGGATGACCAAATGCGGCTTGCGTGTGATTAGATCGCCATCTTGGGCTTTGACATTGAGCCAGTAAGGCAGCTCATCGCCATAGGAGTCAGAGTCATAGTGATAGCCACCTTGTTCGACCACCAGCTCACGTGTGTTTGGGCTATCGCGTCCCGTATACCAGCCGAGTGGCTGTTTGCCGAGCATGCGCTCAAATATGTTGGTTGCACGGCGAATGTGCTCACGTTCCGTCTCGCGGTACATATATTGATAAGTGATCCAGCGTAGACCGTGACTGGCAATCTCATGACCGTCTTCTAATACGCGCTCGATAATATGCGGGGTTTTTTCGGCAGCGGCAGCACAAGTAAAAGTGGTGATAGGAGCGCCGTACTCTTTAAACACATCCAACACCCGCCACACACCAACACGGCTGCCGTATTCAAATGCAGACTCAATAGACTGGTGACGGTTGTTAAACTCGGGCGTACCCAAAATATCCGACAAAAAGCGCTCGGACTGTCCATCGCCATGGATGACGCTATTTTCTGCCCCTTCTTCGATATTCAAGACAAACTGTACGGCGATTTTTGCACCGCCTGGCCAATTGGCTTTTGGTGGCTTGCCACCGTAGCCTTTTAGGTCGCGTGGGTATGTATTTTGATCAAAATCACTGATGATTTTTTTGCTCATTGTTTATGTTCCTATATCTCGTAGAGCCTTAAATATTTAATTGAATATTGCTCGCCAAGGAAAGTTTTCTATTGATAACAAACTAAAGGGATGATGCGTATGCGACAAGCTGCTGACGTTCTGTATCTGTTAACTGAGTGATATTACCAAGTGGCATATAGCCAGTTTGTACCGCAGTGACGATTTTTGCTTTGTGTGTTTTTAGATCTTCTGGTGTTTGCAAAATGATACCTGCTGGCGGTGCGGCAAAGCCTTGCTGTGTGGGCTGCACTGCATGACAAGTGCTACAGCGTGTATGTACAACATCCATCATAGCGTCATCTACTGATGCGCTCACTGGTACGGCTTCAGCAGCAGTGGCGGCATTATTGCTAACACTGCTATTATTAACGTTATCAGTATTAGTAGTCGCGCTTGTAGCTGTTGGGGTGCTATTAGTTGTCGTAGGTGTTACTGCGGCAGTAGCGGGCATTGCAGGCGCTGGATCAATTGGTTCAGGTCGCATCCAAATAATCAATAATACCGTCAGTATGGCTGGGATAACCAAGTAGCGTGGTTTTTTATGCCCCAAATGTTTTTGGTTAAAATAATGACGTGCCGTTGCAGTGATAACGCCGACGAAGACCAATACCAACCAACCTTTTTCATGAGCATACATCATCGGATAGTGGTTGCTAATCATGGTAAAGATGAGTGGCAGGGTAAAGTAGTTATTCATCAGTGAGCGGTTTTTGGCTTGCAGTGCCAATTCAGCGACTTCTTTGCCCGGTTTTTCGCCGCGCCGCACACAGTCTACGAGTGCGCGCTGCGCTGGCATAATACCGAAGAATACGTTACCGACCATCACCGTGCCCAAAATCGCCCCGATATGGATGAACGAGGCGCGATCACTAAACAGCTGATAAGAACCCCAACTCGCGATAACCAACAAGATAAAAATCAGGGTACTAAAGATAAAGGCGTTTTTGCCCAAATGACTGCGCACAATGACTTCGTAAATAAAGTAACTACCAAATAAAAACAGCAAGCTTGTCGCAATGGCACCGATACTGGTAAAAGGCACTTTGCTTGGATCGATCAGATAGGCAGTTGCATTGGCATAATAGACGATAGACATCATCGCCGCGCCCGTCAGCCAAGTCGTGTAAGCTTCCCACTTAAACCAATGTAGCGTTTTTGGCATCTCCTCTGGTTCGAGCTTGTATTTGGCAATCTCATAAAACCCGCCGCCATGGACGGCCCACAGATCACCTGAGATGCCTTTGTCTGCTTTCCACTGTGGCGGCTTGCGTAGGCTCAGATCCAGCCACACAAAATAAAACGATGCACCAATCCATGCCACCCCTGCGATAACATGAAACCAGCGAAAAAATAAACTCAACCATTCGAGAAGATAGGCGCCCATGCGGTAAGTGTCCTTTAATATGACAATGTCTAAATAAAATGGCTATGAGCGGATAACGATTTTCGCTCACAGTTTTTTGATAATAAGGGTCAGTTATGATCCGCGGTAGGTACTATAACCATGCGCACTCAGAAGTAATGGCACGTGATAGTGGCTTGCGTCTTTTATCACAAAGTCGATGACTACCTGCGGATAGAATGCCGTCAGCTGCTGGGCATCAAAATATGCCTGAGTATCAAACGTCACGGTATAGCGCCCCGTATCTAGCTGACGCTCAGTGTCATCAATGCTTGACTCAAACTGCCAAGCATCTGGTGTCACGCGGCCATCGTGATTGGTCGTCCCATGCGCAAGCAGTATCGTGTCTCCGCTGTCTGGTACGCGGTGTAGGCGGACGGCGATATCAGCAGCAGGCGTGCCCAAATGAGTGTCTAAGATATGTGACGATAAGGTGGCAGACATAAGGCTTCCTTTGTATTTAGTAAAGACGTAAATAGAGTAATGATGCTAGCGTATTTGATAAGTAGAACGTCGGACAAACATCGATAGTAATAATGTGGTTTGATAGCTGTTGATCATCTAAGCATTACCTAATAGTTTGCTTAGACGTAAACGTGTGATTTTATTTTGCTCTGCGGCGGCATTGGCCAGCTCTGTGGCACGGTCGTTTGGCAGGCGCGCCAAGAGCAAATCGAGCATTTGCTGTGCGCTTTTGCCGGTTGCAAAGACAATAAAAATGAAACCAAATTTATCAAGATAATCTTGATTGCCTTTAGCGAGCGCTTCGAGTACATCGTCTGCCGCATCGTTAGCGCCAGACTGCTCATGTGCGGCGCTATCTTGTGTATTGCGATATTTCTCTTTTAAAGAAGCCACATTACCGATTTGTGGATGTCCATCAAATGCTTCTAGCAAGTTGGCCTCATTGGTTTGTACCTCATCCCAGATAGCGTCGCTATTCGCTAAGAGCGCATCGAAATCTGCAAAAGGACGCGCATTGGCAATTTTATTTGCCCAAACGCTACTGGTACAGCAGATTAAAAGCTGAGCAATAGCTACTTCCTGAGACAAATTATTAAATTGCGCTAAGGTTAAGCTCATGGTGATATCCTTTTTGTTGATATGACAGCCCATTATGTGGACTGGATAACTATTGTTTAATAAAGGTTTATACATGGTGGTTTTTTGCTTAGACTTAGCGATAGCAATCGATGTTTTTATGGTTCATTTTTTAGTTTTTCGACGTTTGCATTGTTATTTAAGCAAACCCACAGTGCGTATTTAAGTTGCTAGCTTTCTAATCATGATAAATTGACGATACAGAACGTATTTTTTGAGGAAATACTAATAGTTGAGCCGCAAAATGACATGGCAGTATAGTTTTGGTCGTAATACGTGTGATTTATAATTACCATTCTGCTAAAACCTGACTAATTGGTCAACTGTTTTATGAGAATTTTTTTATTTGGTGGCTCATGCTGCGAAAATCTGTGCATTGATATATAAAAACATTCAAAAATATAGCGACTATTTTGTCGAACCAGCCACTTGGAGTGAGATACCATTGTTATGACTCAAAATAATCAGAAAGAGGATATCCTGACTACTGATGCGCCATCGCATCGTAGTCAACAAGTTACGCGCGCGCACAATCAAGCGTTGATACTGGCAGCCGCTGAAGAGGAGTTCGTGCTCCAAAGCTATCGCGGCGCTACAATGCAAGGCATCGCTGATCGAGCAGGACTGCCTAAAGCCAACGTCCACTATTATTTTAAAAACAAAAAAAACCTATATATGGCGGTGCTACGCTCGATTATTGAAGAATGGAATGACGGCTTGGTGACGATGACAGTGGACAGCGATCCAAAAACCGTCATTGAAAAGTTTGTCCGTACCAAGCTGCATCAAGCTTTTGTCAATCCGAGTCGTCATAAGTTGTTTGCCATTGAAGTCATCGGCGGTGCGCCTCACTTGCACGAATTTATGTCAACAACGATGAAAGATTGGGTAAATGATAAAGCGCAAGTCATGAAAGAGTGGCATAAGCAAGGCAAGATTGGGATTACAGATCCCTTGCAACTACTAATTTTGATATGGGCGACGACCCAGCGTTACGCTGAATTTGAGATTGAAATTGTCGGCCTGATGGACAAAACAGCTTATGACGCAGAAGATGAAGCGCGCGCAGCAGATTTTCTAGTGCCTTTTATTTTACGAGGCTGTGGACTTGAATGATTATATACAGTTAAGTCATTGTGATTAAGCGATCATAGCGGACGAGGTGCACAAACAAATTTTATGGCACCTCGTTTTACTTTTAGACAGGGCTAAACATTCAAATTTATGCCACTTTTTGCGCTGTTTTTAAGCCATCTTCGGCATGTTGTTCAGCCGTATCAAATTCTACACCGTAGTTTTTTGGTAGGATCATATCAAGCGTGATTGCCACAATACCGGACATCGTCACCGCTGAGCCAAAGATGTTTTGGAAAAATTGCGGCGTCTGTGAGAGTACGTCAGGAACGAATGCAATACCCGTTGCTAATCCTAGTGACGTGGCGATAATCAAGACATTACGATGGGTAAAATCCACGGTGGATAGTATACGAATACCCGCAGTTGCGACAGTGGCAAACATCAGTAGCGTGACCCCGCCTACGACAGGCTTGGGCAGCTGCGTGAAAATCGCACCGAGGATAGGAAATAGACCCATCAGTCACAAGATACCGCCAACATAAAAACCAACATAGCGACTGGCAATACCTGTCATTTGAATCACGCCGTTATTTTGGCTAAAGGTTGTCACAGGAAAAGTGTTGAATACAGCCGCAATCAGAGAGTTGACACCATCACCCAACACACCACCTTTGATGCGCTTCTCATAGAGCGGGCCTTTGATCG
The DNA here is from genome assembly GCF_002341255.1 of Psychrobacter sp. UBA2514. NCBI lineage: Bacteria > Pseudomonadati > Pseudomonadota > Gammaproteobacteria > Moraxellales > Moraxellaceae > Psychrobacter > Psychrobacter sp. UBA2514. The sequence goes on along the minus strand of NZ_DDNS01000018.1, from coordinate 85,052 downwards.
GTTCGCCTGAAATCATCGAGGTAGCGGTCAAGTCGCCTGAGGTCTCAATACTGGTAATGATGTACATAAAGGCAATGGGAATAAATGCCTGCCAATCAAAACCAAAACCATATTTGAAGGGAATGGGAACGGTGAAAAAATCCGCTTTAGACACCAATGAAAAATCAATGCGCCCCATAAATACGGCAGCGAGCAAGCCTAACATCAGACCGATAAAGATAGCACTTGAGCGAATAACCTTATTGTTAATAATGCTAATGAGCACCACACTGACGAGTACGCCACCACCTAAGAGTAGGTTTGGAATACTACCGAAATCCTCAGCACCAAACCCACCTGCCAAATCAGTGAGACCTACCTTTGTTAGGGACAAACCAATCGTGACAATCACACAGCCAGTAACAATAGGGCTCATAAATGATTTGAGTTTGGTGATAAATTGACTCAAAAATATCTCAACAAATGCACCGAGAAACGACACACCAAAGATAACGGATAAAATCTCTTCAGGACTACCACCGCGGTTTTTTACTACAAATCCTGCGGTCAATACTGCCGCCAAAAAACCAAAACTGGTGCCTTGTAATGCCATAAGGCCAGAGCCGATGGGCCCTACTTTTCGCGTTTGAATAAAAGTCGCGACTCCAGATACGATTAAGGACATGCTTAGCAGATAGGGGATATGTTCCCCTAAACCTAAAGTGCCACCGATGATTAGTGAAGGGGTAATAATACCAACGAAAGCAGCAAGTACGTGCTGTATGGCACCTAAGAATGCTTTGATAGGGTTGGGGCGGTCGTGCAGTCTATATAATAAATCAGTATTTGCTGGAACGTTTTCACTCATGGTGGTTTCCTCCTAGAATAACTGCTTAGCACCCAATTAGCTGTATATATCAGACAACGTAACAAATCATTAGATAAAAATTAAAACCCAATCCTTGACCTGTTTTTTATCGATTCAAATAATAGGGGTAAGTTCCCGACCTTAAAATAGACAACAGTAATAGTTTATATTTGTTGGCCAATATCTAAATAACCTGACCAATTAGTCAGACCTATTTAGGATATAGGTAAAATGAAAGTTAATGCAATGTTTTTTTTGGTACTAACCGGTTTACGGGTTTATTACTAACAATAAGGAAGAAAAATGAGTTCGAATGAAGGGTACCTAAGAAGAGTGCATAAGACGGCGGGCAGGTTTTACTAAGTAGGTTTTATCACTTTTCTTCTAGCAGCTTATGACACAAAAAAGCCTTAATCATATTCATTATGATTAAGGCTTTTTGTATGAGTAAATTCTAACGTTGTGATTCAGTTGCCTAAATTACTTTGGACTTGATGACCATACGGGTGAGCGGATGATGCCTTGTCCTGATTTGCCGAACGCTTCGCCACCATTCAATGATTTAATCGTTAGTACACCTTTGCCGCCTTGGGTTGACGCATAGACCACGCGCTTGCCATTGGGTGAGAAGCTTGGGGCTTCATCGATACCCGTATTACCAAGGTTGGTCGTCACCGCACCATTGCTATTCATAATCGCGGCTGAGCGTCCACTTAAAAAGGCGATTTGTGTTCCGTCGCTGCTAAACTGCGGACTGGTTGCATAGCCACCATTAGATACTTTGGTGGTGCGTCCCGAGCCAAACTCATAACGATAGACTTGTGGTTTATTGAATCCAGCTTTGTCACTGACAAATACAAATGACTTGCCATCAGGAGCGTAGCTTGGCTGCACCTCACTGCTTGGCAAATTAGTGAGGCGTCTAGGCGTACCGCCGCTTGCGCTTATCTCATAGATATCGGCGCTACCCTCAAAACTACTAGAAAATAGGATTTTGCTGCCATCAGGGGAGAATGACGGACTCAAGTTACTACCAGAAAAAGGCGTTAGCACACTGGCGCCGCCGCCGCTGACGTTTTGAATGTAGATGACGGGATATGATTTTTCACGTTGTACCGAGTAGGCAATGCGATTGCCGTCAGGTGACCATGCTGGTGAGAAGATAGACCCAGCTACCTCAGTGATGGTTTTGGCGTTTTCACCATCAGCATCCATCACTTTTAGACGAGAGACTTTTTGTTTGCCAGTGCCTGTTTCTTCTATATAAGCAATACGCCCTGAGAAATCCCCTGGAATGCCCGTAATCAGCTCATAGACTTTATCTGCGATGACGTGACCGGCGTAGCGCATGCTTTCTCTGTTATTGTCAGCGGTTAGGCTTTGCTTGCCTTCTATCACGCGACCAGATTTGACATCGATGACCTCATAATCGGTGACGATTTTGCCGCGATTGGTACGAGTGCTGCCGACGACCAAATAAGGTATTCCCATACTTTGCCATACTGGCAGTGTGCCTGCCAGCTCGCTACTGCTGCGTGGCTGCTGCGGTAGGTTTTGGCTGGTGACTTTTAGTTCTGTATTATTCAAATCATTTAAAATAATAGGGGACAAAACAGAATCGCCTGCGAATGGTACAAACGCGACTTGGTTTTGTTGGACAGGAATCTCATAGTCCAATTCTAATACGACAGGGGCTGCGAGCACGTTTTGCGAGATAAGTAATGCTGAACTACCCGCAAGTAAAGAGGCTAGTAGTTTTTTATGAGTATACATGGGTCAATGGCGCTCCTAAAATTAATATGATAGTCATTTTTATAGTCGATGAGGCAAGTATAGATAAGTCAATTTAAAAATGACACAACGAGATTAAAGGCTATTTTTCGCAGCCTCTGGAGACGAAGTCACAGCAAGCAAGGAAAATAGTATTTAATCGAGTGTGTTTGTGATGCTATATCAGTTTTATTTGGGCTTTACTATATTTAGATGAAAAAACGAAGCGATAAAAGCCGCTTAACATCACGTTATCAATAATACAAGACGCTAGCAACTGATTAATTGCTACCTTTAAACTGTATAGTAAAGGTAGGATATTTTGGGTCATCAGCATCGATTGGTAGGCTACCTGTGTTGAGCACTGCTTGTCTGGCAGCTTCATTGACGACGCTATCAGGACCAGATGCGGTGACATTGACCACGTCACCATTGGCATTAACGGTGATGGTTAAGGTGGCACGCTGGGTAGAGCCTTTCGCTGCGGTAGGCGGCGTATAGTTGCGCTTGATTAGATTGATGATTTCACTATTGCTGGCACCGCGACTACCACTTGAGGCAGAGCGACTACTACCTTTAGAAGTACTAGAGGTTAAGGTGTCGCCGGAGATGGTTGATTGACCATCTGAGAGACTAAAGGTTCGGCCTGCATTGCCAGAGCCATCGGTATCAATCTGTATATTACGATCGTTAGCCGTGGGGCGTCTGATCTTGGGTGGGTTGTTTTGCTTTTGACGAAAATCTCCAAGCCTTTTTTGATCTTCGATCATCTGCTCTCTTTTGTCTTGCTCTACTTGATCAAGCTCCTCTATCGCGGATTCGTCTAGCTGCGCTGCCCACTCAGCCATTCTGCGCTCATATTCTTGGTTTTGCTCGCGCAGGCGTTGATGTTGCTCTTCACTCATAAGCATAGGCTGACTGGCAGGCTCGTCAGATCGCGTAAACACAGGGACACGCTGGGAGTTCGGCTGGCTTGGATTTTGAGCGCTTGAGCTACTACTACTTGAGGTTTCTTGTTGAGCGCTACTGGCTGAGTCGCTGGTGCTGCTGTCCATTTGCATGGCGCTGGCTGCTGCACGATTGGCCAATATCTGTCCTTGCATTTCAGCGAGCTGCTCAGGAGTTACCATGACCGTCTCGATGCTACCAGCAGTCTCAACCTCAGTGGACTGATAGTTATAAATCAGTATGCCGATTATAAGACCATGTGCTAGCAAACTGAGTAACGTAGGCAGTGTTAGCCCATTGCCTTCAGGTTCGGTGGGGACATAGACGGCAGGCGCATTATGCATGATATGGATACTCATGAACGTGGTTTATCGGATTGGCTGCTATGATGTGACATACCTATATAGAAGGTATAGCTATTGGAGTGATGGCGTCGGTAAAGGCGCACCAGTCAATAACCCTACTTTTTCAATACCTGCCTGCTGCAAAGTTGCCATGAGCGTCATGATAGCGCCATATTGGTTATTTTGATCAGCATTAATCATCACTTGCAATGGCTCAGTGTTGGTATTACCGCTCTGAGACTGTAAGTTGGATAAAGTGTTAATTAGCTCAGGCTCACTAATAGGCAAGTCGATATTATTTTCATAACTGATAAAAATCTCGCCCTTGTCAGTCAATGAGACAATGACGGGCAACTGGCTCTGACTCATGGTATTGGTTTGCTCTTTTGGCAAATCAACATCGACACCTGTAATGAGCATGGGTGCGGTCACCATAAATATCACCAATAGCACCAGCATAACGTCGATGTAGGGAACGACATTCATCTCTGCATTCAGCGCTTTTTTCTCACGGCGATAGGGGTTTGGTTTCATAGCCCATTCACCTGAGTGGCACTCACTTGCGTCTCTCTAGCAACGGGGATTTGCACACTGGTCTCGCGCTGTAGCATGCCTGTCATCTCGTCACAGAATAGTGCTCGTGAATCATAAAGACGGCTAGATTTTGCCGTAAAATGATTGTATGCCAATACAGCAGGAATAGCGGCAAACAAGCCCATGGCTGTCGCAATCAGCGCCTCAGCAATACCAGGCGCGACAGAGGCTAGGGTGGCTTGCTCGGTTTGCGACAGTCCCAAAAACGCGTTCATGATGCCCCAAACGGTTCCAAACAGTCCAATGTAAGGAGCCACCGAGCCGATACTCGCTAGCGTCGTCAGCCCTGACTCGAGTAATTGCTGCTGACGGCCCAAGCCGACGCGCAGTTTACGTTCAACACCGTCGATGATGTCATCTTTAGGTTGACGCTTTTTATGCATTCTCAGGTACTCTGAAAATCCCACATAAAAAATCTGCTCAAGTCCTTGGCGATCAGGTGAGCCTTGTACGCCTTGATACAGCTTTGCTAAATCTTCGCCTGACCAAAACCAAGTCTCAAATTGTTGATCAAAGTTTTTGGCTGTACCGAGCCGCGCACTCATACGGAAAATAATGACCCAACTGAACAAAGAGGCTAATAGCAATAACGCCATCACAATCTGTACCAATAGACTGGCTTGGGTAATAAGATCAATAATATTTAATGATTCAGGCATGTAATGGACTCACGGATAATTGACAACAGCTGGTTTAAATAAAGACATCCAAACCAAACGAACCCTAAAAATAATAAGCATACTTTATCGTTGAATCTTAAGCGCAGTAAAGATCTCGGCAATCGGGTTTAGTAAGAGACTATTTGAGACCACGCTCAACCACTGAGACATCAACATAATAACCTGTTAGTTTACTTCTAAATAAAAGAAACGTCATTATTAATGTGTTAACCAGACAAAAAGTACGATACATCAAATATTTTAACAATATAGTGGCAACACGCCCTACTAGTATACATAAATGATTTGAGCTAGAGACTATAAGAAAATTCAAATTTGTATAGACTTTTTATCGTTATAAAAGTGGTGTTTTTAATTGCTTTTTATACGAGTTAGACATTATCAGCGATTGAGTTTGTAAGACAACTCGTCTAATATGTTACGCTTTGTTACTACATTATTCTTACTGCGGCATCGCCATTTTGCTGAGGTCATGTTTAGTTTTAGGTAGTGGTGATTTTTTATTAGCCAGTTGGGGGCGAACACTTATGAATGCAATTGAACGCTATTTTGGGATTAATGGTGACAATACCACGATCAAAACAGAAATCGTCGCTGGTATAACCACGTTTTTGACGATGGCTTATATTGTCTTTGTTAACCCTAATGTCTTAGCCGATGCAGGTATGGACAAAGGGGCCGTATTTGTCGCAACCTGTGTGGCTGCAGCAGTCGGTTGTTTCATCATGGGTATCTATGCCCGACTACCAGTGGCATTAGCGCCAGGCATGGGACTTAATGCTTTCTTCACCTATGGCGTGGTCTTAGGTATGGGGTATGCATGGCAAACCGCGCTGGGTGCAGTGTTTTTGTCAGGTTGTATCTTTGTTCTATTAAGCCTCTTTAAGATTCGTGAGGCAATCATCAATGCGATTCCAAACTCTCTCAAAAACGGCGTAGTCGCTGGTATTGGTGCATTCTTGGCTTTTATTGCTTTGCAGAGTGCAGGTATCATCGTCAATCATGATGCGACCTTGGTTGCTCTTGGTGATATGACTTCATTTGGTCCTGTATTGGCATCTCTAGGTTTTGTCGTCATTATTGGTCTGTCTTATAAAAGAGTCCCAGGTGCGGTAACCATTGGTATTTTGCTGGTTGCTCTGATTAGTTTGCTAATGGGCTATACACAGTTTACCGGTATCATATCTGCACCGCCTTCTATCGCGCCGACACTGATGCAGCTCGATATCGCTGGCGCATTTGATGTGGGTATGATCAGTGTGATCTTCGCTTTCTTATTTGTGGACTTATTTGATACTGCAGGTACGCTAATTGCAACCACTAGCCAAGCCAAGTTGACTGACAAAGATGGCAATATTCCTAATATGGGCAAGGCGCTATTAGCAGACTCAACAGCGACAGTTGCAGGCTCTTTACTTGGTACGTCATCGACAACCAGTTATATCGAAAGTATCTCTGGTATTGCCTCAGGTGGCCGTACAGGATTGATGGCAGTCACTGTTGGTGTGTTATTTTTACTAAGCATTTTCTTTTCTCCATTAGCCGGTATGATCCCAGCCTACGCGACGGCCGGTGCCATATTTTATGTTGCCGTACTGATGATGGGCACCCTAAAAGACATCGACTGGAGCGACTTAACAGAAGCAGCGCCTGTTGTAGTTGTATTGCTGTTCACGCCGCTGACATACTCTATCGCTGATGGCATCGCACTTGGTTTTATCACCTTTACCGCGGTCAAAGCGATCTCTGGTAAGTTTGCTGATATCAGCATTGCTGTATGGCTTTTGACTCTTGTGCTATTGGTTAAAATTATCTTCTTATAAGGCGTATCGCGCTAGGTATGAGACCTAACCATACAACCCTCTTTATCACTTGATGGTAAAGAGGGTTTTTATTATTTGGAGATGGTACTTAGCTTACTAGTGAGCCCAAAATTGGTACGATTAAAACTCAAAATTTTGGTAATAATTAATCGGTAATAGTAAACTAAAAAATATAACCAAAGCGTCATGACTGAAAAATTGCTTGTAAATATTTGTTTTTTAAAGACAAATTTATTTTTAAAAATAAAAAAAAGCGTTAGTTTGAATTTTTTTTTCATGATATTATAGCCGAGTTAAGCGCATCACCTCAATCAACGCCGTAGAGGTTTTTCTTACAGTGAATTTGCACATTTAAGATGGTATGTTTGGGCTTGTTTAAGTGATTTTTTATCACTTCATTCAAGCGATATTTGTCCATCACACTCCTTTCACTACTAACAAGAAGAAGGCACTAATGCCGCTTAATTTTTCGTTGTTGCCTTTGTATTGTTAACGTAGCCCGTTTAACAGTGGAACGACCTACTTAACCATCTCCAGCATATGCTGGATTTTCTAGTTTTGTGATGGCGCCGTTTGGTCTTTTGATTATTGCTGTGAATATCCCTCCATAACCTCTATTTTGATAGCGGTTACGAGCAGTTATGCAGGACGATCAGACTTCCTAAAGCACCATTTATTATGGTTTTTAAACGATAGTTATGGAGTTGTTATGAACCCAGTAGACCAGTTTACCCCGCAAGAGCCGATTTTGTTCAATCCTGTTGATATGCTGTCGCCAGAGTATCTTGCCCAGCCAATAGAAGAGTTATATAAGCGTATTTCGCCACTATATAGCGTTGATGAACAGCGTTGGTTGGCTGATTTATTGCCACTTGCCAAGCCTAGCGCAGAGGAGCGTGATGCTGCCGCTGAGCAGACACGCAGGCTGGTTGAGCATGTGCGTAACGATGGCAAAGCCGTCAAGATGGTTGACTCATTATTGCTTGAGTATAGCCTTGATACCCAAGAAGGTATCTTGCTGATGAGCTTGGCAGAAGCGTTGATTCGAGTGCCGGATAATTATACTGCTGATGCATTGATTCATGACAAAATGAGTGTGGCAGATTGGAAAAAGCACATCAAAAATGACAATGGTTTCATGGTCAATGCCTCTACTTGGGGCATGATGATGACAGGCCGTGTCGTCAGTATTGATAGCAGCACTACTGCCTCAGGTTTCTTGGATCGCATGACCAAAAAGATGGGTGAGCCTGTCATTCGGAGTGCCATGCAAAAAGCCATGCGTATCATGGGCCATCAGTTTGTATTGGGTGAAACCATCGAAGACGCCAATAAAAACAGCCAGCCATATCGTAATAAAGGTTATACCTATTCATTCGATATGCTAGGTGAAGCGGCTATCACGCATAGAGATGCTGAAAAATACTTTAATGACTACTTGCATGCGATCAAAGCGACGGCCAACGTCAAAGTCAAAGAAGGTATGCCTAAGCCATCAGTATCTATCAAATTGTCTGCGCTGCATCCTCGCTATGAAGCGACACAAGAAGCTCAGGTCATGGGTCTATTGCGTCAACGCTGCTTGCTCCTTATTGAAGCGGCACGCGAGGTCAATGTTGATCTTAGTATTGATGCCGAAGAAGCGGATCGTCTTGAGATTTCTTTAAAACTGTTTGAGTCTCTATACCGTGATAACTCAACAGCTGGTTGGGATGGCCTAGGTATCGTTGTACAAGGCTACTCAAAACGTGCTATCGCTGTATTGGCTTGGCTTGCTCGTTTGTCTTCTGAAGTAGGCGATCGCATTCCAGTACGTCTGGTAAAAGGCGCTTATTGGGATACTGAGATCAAACTTGCTCAGCAAAAAGGTCTATCAGGCTATCCAGTTTGGACACGCAAAGAAGGTACAGATACCGCATATCTTGCCAGTGCGCGTTTCTTATTATCAGACCATCTGCGCGGTCTTATTTGGCCACAGTTTGCGACGCATAATGCGCACACACTGTCTTCAATCATGACCATGAGCACCCATAAAGAGTTTGAATTCCAGCGTTTGCACGGTATGGGTGATGCACTTTATGACCATATTTTGCAAGCTTATGAGATTCCTGTACGTATCTATGCACCAGTTGGCGCACACAAAGACTTGCTACCATATTTGGTACGTCGTTTGTTAGAGAACGGTGCCAACAGCTCTTTTGTCCATCAGTTATTAGACAAGTCGTATCCGATTGAAAAACTAACTGTGCATCCATATGACAAGCTACTTGCCAACCCAACCTTGCACAACCCAGATATCCCGCTACCACTAGAGATTTATGGTTCGCGCCGTGCAAGTTTTGGCCCTAATATATTTGTAGAGTCACAGTGGTTGCCGTTTAAAGCAGCTATTGATAGCCATCTCAATAAAAAATGGTCAGCGACACCTATCATCAACGGCCAAGCAATTAATGAATATGAAGTAGATGGCGTCACCCATCAGCTTGATGCGCAGCCTGTACTTGCGCCTTGGAATCATGACGTAAGCGCTGGTGAAGTCAAATATGCCAATGCAGAATTGGCTCGTCAAGCGATTGATGTCGCTGTCGCTGGTCAAAGTACGTGGCAGAACGTGACGGTGGCCAAACGTGCAGCAATACTGCGTAAAATCGCTGAGCTATTTGAAGAAAACTACGCTGAGCTAATGGCACTATGCCAAGTCGAAGCTGGCAAGACCATGCAAGACAGCATCGATGAAATCAAAGAAGCCGTTGATTTCTGTCGTTTTTACGCTGATGAAGCAGAGCGCCTAGACGATGTCGTGCATGAGTTTACAGATTTGTCTGGTAAGCCATCTCGTCAAGTTTATAAACCACGTGGCACTTTTGTGTGTATTAGCCCATGGAACTTCCCATTGGCTATCTATACGGGTCAAATCGTGGCGGCACTGGCAGCAGGTAATACGGTAGTCGCTAAGCCTGCTGAACAAACCAGCTTGATTGCTCATTTTGCTGCGCAACTCATGTATCAAGCGGGTGTACCAGCAGAAGCGTTGCAATTGGTGACAGGTGCCGGTGATGTGGGCGGAGCGCTAACGGCTGCTGATAACATAGCAGGTGTGATATTTACTGGCTCAACCCAAACTGCTCAGCGTATCAATCAAAGCTTGAATGATCATGCTCAAGCGAGTGGCGAGCTGCCTGTCTTTATCGCTGAGACGGGCGGTCAGAACGCGATGATTGTTGATTCAACAGCACTGCCAGAGCAAGTCGTTAAAGACGCTGTTCTATCTGCATTTGGTTCAGCAGGTCAGCGTTGCTCAGCTTGCCGTATACTATGTGTACAGGAAGAGATGGCTGATGATTTGATCGAGCTATTGCAAGGCAATATGGCTGAGCTTTCTGTTGGCAACCCGCTATACGCAGCTACAGATGTGGGTCCTGTGATTGATGCTGATGCCCAAAATGGTTTAGAGGCGCATATCGCGCGTATGGATGCTGAGCCAACCGCTACTATCTTGGCTCAAACCCCAATGAGCTCAAGCTCGGTTGTCAGCCAAGAAAACTCTACCTTTGTATTGCCAACCGCAATCGAGGTAAGCAGTATTGATGTGATTGGTGGTGAGCACTTTGGTCCAATCCTGCACGTATTGCGCTATCAAGCACGTGATCTGAATAAGCTCATCGATTCTATCAATAACACAGGCTTTGGTTTGACGATGGGTATTCATAGCCGTATCGAAAAAACTGTTGAGCATATCGAGCGCCGTGCTTTTGTAGGTAACACTTATATCAACCGTAACCAAATCGGTGCGGTCGTAAACGTCCAGCCATTCGGTGGTTGTGGTCTGTCTGGTACCGGTCCTAAAGCTGGTGGTCCGCACTATGTTGCGCGTCTGATGCAGCTTGAATCAGCATCAACAAGCAGCCAAACAAACAGCACTACCCAAACAACCACTCAAACAGAACTCGCATAAGGAGTAGCAACATGGCGACTGAATTCAAAAAAAATCATGCCCAAGTTTGTGAATCTTGGCGACTACTTGGCGCAGTTAACCGCGCAACGTACCTAGAGGCGGCAATTCCAAAGTTGTCTCTATTGACTGGTGATGCCAACAAAGCAAAGCGTTTATTCAATCACCTATTGAGCGCGGCGCCAAGCTTAGATGAGACGCATCGTATGACTGGTGCGACAGGTGAGTCAAACGACTTGTACGTCACTGGTCGTGGTAAGACAATGGTCGTTGGTGGCGAATCAGCCAGAGCAATGGCCGTACTAGGTCAGCTTGTGGCTGCATTATTGACTGGTAATGAAGTCATACTGCATTGCCCAAGCCAAAATGAGATGTGCAATGAAGCCGCTAAAATCCTGTACGATACGGGTATTAGCGAAGATGTATTGAGCGTGGCTAATGACTCGCAAACCATCACGCTTTTATACATTGATCGTCTTGCTCAGGTGGCCGTTTCTGGTAACCACAGCGAAGTACAAGCCATCAGTCAAGAGCTTGCAAAGACAGATGGTATTTTGACGCAAGTCATCAGTGTCACTGATATGGAAGGACTGTCTGAGATGCTAACACCTGATTATCTGCATCGTTTTGTCACTGAGCGTGTTAAGACGATTAACACCACAGCAATCGGTGGTAACGCGAGCTTGCTTGAGCTTGGTACAGAGTAATAGTATTAACGACCAACACGTTTAGTCTTTATAGTGGTTTTAATAAATACTAAGCGGCGTTTGATACATCATTATGAGTATTGAACGAGTAATTGTGTAATATGCATAAGAAAAAACCGCTATCTGAGTAATTATCAGATAGCGGTTTTTTTATTGTGCATTATTCAGCTAAAATTCGATGATTATGTTTTATTCAGTCATATTGACCCATATCCAACCGTTTTCTAACCATTCGCTTAAGTCGTCAGCTGCAACGTCTGCCACATCATCATATCTCAATGATTCACCATCAGCCAAGCGCATTAATACTGCTATTGCTGCATTATCAAGTCCATCGAGACGCTGCCCATTGGCATATAGCGTGATGCCATCACGGGTTTGATTATAGAGCAGACGATTGCTATAGTCCGCTTGCAATAGCGCACCTTCAGACAATGCTTGTACAAGCTCATCGGTGCCCAGTGTTTCCTCTGGCATCAGCGCATCGTATTGGCGCTTACTCACCACCTCAGAGACTGCTTGACGAATCATATCATCACCGCGCTCAGATTGTAGCATCTCTAGCAATTGCGCTTTGATAGCAGCAACACTGTCTGCTTGTAATTCGCCTGATGCTTGTAGCGCTTGCGGCAGTAGCATAGGGATAAATAACTGGCTGTCATTGGTTGCAATATCTGCCACACTGTCGATGATTTGCATCAAGTTTGGACGACGACAGCCAAACGAGAAAGTCAGACAGTCATCTTGTGCCACCCCAAAGTGCGATAATTTAGGCGGTACATAAAGCACATCACCCGCTTCTAGTATCTCATCAAAGATAAGCTCACCCATATCGTCAAACAAGCGAATAGGCTCATCAGCAACAAACTCTGTCTGCTCATCACAGAATTTGCCCAACTGCCAGCGCCGTGAACCATAGCCTTGTGCCAAAAATACATCGTAGTCGTCATAATGCTTACCAACCGATCCTCCTTTAGGGGCATAAGAGACCATGATATCATCACGTTGCCACTGCGGAATAAAGTCAAATGCTTGCCACAACTGACCGAGCTCTGGTGACCATTGCTCTAGGTTTTGCACAAGGACTGTCCACTGCGCTGGCAGGTTGTCAAAATCAGTCTCGCTCAGTGGGCTTTTTTTGAGTTGCCACTGCGCTTGACCTTCTTTTTTACTGGCTGCTTGGGTTAGCAAGCGTGCGCTAGCATCTTCTTCAAGGGCAAGACCCATCATATCATCGGGCTCAAACATATCGATCAGCTGCGGTAAGCCTTGCTTGATAAGCAGTGGTTTTTTCTGCCAGTATTCAGCCAAAAACTGCTCAGGCGTAATAGAGTCGGGTAGACAAAGAGGAATAGAGGTCATGGGCAAATCCATATTTTAAATACGTACAAGATTGATAGTAAGGGATGCTTTATAAGAAGGGATTAATCGTTTATGATGATCACCTATCTGATGGCTATCATCAGAGCAGCCATCGAATCGTAGGAAAGTTATGAAAAAATTACATTTTGTTGTCATTATTGCCAGTGTGTTTTTCTTGCAAGCTTGTGTCCATAAAATCGTCACCGTACCTGCCAAAATCGCCTACAAAACCACTAAAGGTGTGGTCAAAGGCACTGTCGCGGTCGGTAAAGCCATCATACCAGGTGACAGTGATGATGATAAAAAGGACGATTAGTCACTTAATTAGATACCACTTGGTTTTGACGAGTTTCAAATAGCATAATAACTGCCGCAATTAGCCCACCGAGTAATGCTAAAGCCATATCTTTGTGGGCGTCCCATATATCACCCTGCTGACCATTATAAGCTTCGGCAGCTTCTGGAGATAACGTCATTGCAATGCTCCATTCGAGTAATTCGTAGAGCAGACTTGATGACATATTAATCATGAGAGCAAGTGCGATGAGTAGTTTGACAGATTGAACGTTAAAGATAGTCTTTGAGATATCTACCATCGCATTGAACAGTAAAACCCCGTAGCTAAAATGCACAAGACGATCGTACATATTACGCTGCCAGTCAAATAATTCATCCAAACGTAAACCAAACAGCTGATCTATCCAATCATCGTAGGGCACGTATGAGTATAAATAGCGTGCGCCTACGATGTGAATAATTAAAAATAACGCCGCGAGCACATAGGAGCGTGAGCTAACATAGCGATAGCGATAAGCACCTAGCATTAATGCCAAAAAAAGCAGCGTACCTAGCTGATGTAACAGGTAGCTCGACCACTCTAGAGGCTCAATGCTTGCCAGTACCATAACGATGAATACCGCAATTGTACTAGCAAGCACAGACTTATTATCCTGACGCATATTGGACGCAGATCGCCATTAAAGCCTGACAGTTATAGTTTGGCAATCCAATCTTTAATAGCACGTGCTTGCTCAGCGGCATTACCGATATAAGTAGCAGGCGTCAATGCACGTAGGCGTTCTTTATCCACATCGCTAACAGCCGATAGCTCATCGCTTTCAACAAAGGTTAGCATGGCTTCACGAGTCATGGCATTACCGCGAGTCAAGGCTTTTAGTTTTTCATACGGGTTTTCAACACGGTAGCGACGCATGACCGTTTGAATCGGTTCTGCCAACACTTCTTGCGCTTGATTCAAGTCGTCATTTAAACGCTGTGCATTTAGCTCAAGTTTACCTACACCTTTTAGGCACGCATCAAAAGCAATCATGCTCTGTGCTAGGCCAACACCGATATTACGTAATACGGTAGAGTCTGACAAATCACGCTGCATACGTGAAATCGGTAACTTCTCACCCAAATGGGCCAGCATCGCATTGGCAACGCCCAAGTTGCCTTCAGAGTTTTCAAAGTCAATTGGATTAACTTTATGCGGCATGGTAGAAGAGCCAACTTCACCGTCTCTTAGGCGCTGTTTAAAATAGCCTAAGCTGATATATTGCCAAATATCACGGTTAAAATCGATCAAGATGGTATTGAAACGCTTAACAGCATCAAACAACTCAGCGATATAGTCATGTGGTTCAATTTGAGTCGTATAAGGGTTAAAGGTTAACTCTAGACGCTGAGTGATAAATGCTTCAGCATGACTCTGCCAGTCGACGTCAGGATACGCTGAAAAATGCGCATTGTAATTGCCAACGGCGCCGTTGATTTTACCCAATAACTCTACTTGATTGATTTGCTTGATTTGACGAGCAAGGCGGTAGGCCACGTTTGCCATCTCTTTACCCAATGTCGTTGGACTGGCTGTCTGACCATGTGTACGTGATAGCATTGGTTGATCAGCATGAGCAATCGCTAAGTCAACGATGCTATCAGTCACTTGCTGCATTTTGGCAACGACAAGCTTGCGGCTGTCTTTGAGCATCAATGCATACGATAGGTTATTGATATCTTCACTGGTACAGGCAAAGTGAATAAACTCAAGAGAATCAATCAAGGCATCCTGACCTCGGAACTTGTCCTTGATAAAGTACTCAACCGCTTTTACATCATGATTGGTCGTCGCTTCGATGTCTTTGATCGCTTGGGCATCGGCTTCACTAAAATCATCAACGATTGCATTCAAAAAAGCGTTGGTCTGGTCATCAAATGCTGCTAATTCACCAATTGCGCTGTTGTCAGCTAAAGACTGCAACCAGCGAATCTCTACCGTAACGCGGGCTTTGATTAGACCAAATTCAGATAAATAAGGACGTAAGCTGTCAGCCTTTGATGCGTAACGACCATCAATTGGAGAGAGAGCGGTAAGTGGGGTCATGGTTGTGCCTCAGTAGTTATGAAATAAAAAACTGCAAGAGTCTAGATAAAAAATTACCATATAAAAAACGGCGTCGAAATCGTTGCGCGTAATATAGCAGAAATATGATATTAAAAAAGCGGTCTATGCAAATAAAGCGATGTTGACCCTCGTCAAAATAAATCTATTTACTGCATCAACATCTGTGCTTTAAGTTGGGTGTTAGGAAGCAATTAAAATCCACATGGTGCATCGATAGATTCAATCACGCCGCCGCCTAAACATACTTCATCGATATAAAATACCGCTGACTGTCCAGGAGTGACAGCGCGCTGCGGCTCATCAAATACCACTCGAACCTCACTGCCATCAGCATTGGTCGCAAACACGCGGCACGCTTGATCAGGCTGGCGATAGCGAGACTTCTCCATACAGGCTAAGCCTTCGTCGCTAAACACATCCGCAGGTGGTAAACCATCAATCCAATCGAGCTTATAGGCTTTTAGCTCGTTGCTCATTAGCATGGGATGTTCATGCCCTTGACCGACGATTAAACGATTTTTCTCTAAGTCTTTTGCCAATACAAACCACGGCTCCTCGGGACGGTCTTTGACACCGCCAATGCCGATGCCGCCGCGCTGACCCAATGTGTAATACATGAGGCCATCATGAGTATCGATGACTTTATTGTCATCAGTAAGTATCTCGCCTTTTTGGGCAGGCAAGTACTGTTGTAGGAAATCTTTAAAACGGCGCTCACCAATGAAGCAAATACCGGTTGAGTCTTTTTTCTTCGCGGTCACTAAATCATGCTCTTCTGCGATGCGGCGTACTTCAGGTTTTTCTAGCTCACCCACAGGGAACAAGGTCTGCGCGATTTTGTCACCGCCGACCGCATGCAAAAAGTAGCTTTGGTCTTTATTGTTATCAAGGCCGCGCAGTAGCTGGGCAACTTCTGTGCCATCAGCGTTACTATAGTTGACACTGCGGCGCGTATAGTGACCGGTCGCGATATAATCTGCACCAAGCGTCAACGCATAGTCTAAAAACGCCTTAAACTTAATTTCTTTGTTGCACAAAATATCAGGGTTTGGGGTGCGTCCTGCTTTATATTCTGCCAAAAAGTGCTCGAATACGCGATCCCAATATTCCATTGCAAAGTTTGCGGTGTGCAGTTTGATGCCAATTTTGTCACAGACCGCTTGCGCGTCCGCGAGGTCATCCATTGCTGTACAGTATTCGGTGCCGTCATCTTCTTCCCAGTTCTTCATAAACAGCCCTTCAACCTTGAAGCCTGCCTGCTGAAGTAATACGGCTGATACAGAAGAATCGACCCCACCTGACATACCGACGATCACATGCTTGGTGCTAGGATTTTCGACATCAGCAAGTGTTAAAGGGCGATGAGCATTAAAAGACTCAGAAACGGTTGTGCTTGAAGTGTATTGTATGGCTGACATAAAACGGCTCAACTATTTATACGTTATCCAAAATACATGCCGACGCCAAGCGTTATGCAATCACTACAATACGTAGTGTCAGCACAACAACGTCAGCTTGTCTTCTGGATCTGGTATTATGATAAAATAAACGTCATATTATACCAGTTAATTGAAACTGGTGGCGACCGATGGTGTCTGGCTACTCGTAAAACCACTTTGAAAATTCAGATAGTGGTTTTGAATTATTTTAATCACCTTTAACTCATCTTGGAATAATAATGATAAAAATTGGTCAAGGTATCGACGTTCATGCTTTTCATAATAATGGTCAGCAGCAACAATATGTCATTCTAGCGGGCGTGCCGATTGAGCATTCTCATAGTTTGCTCGCACACTCTGATGGGGATGTGGTCTTGCATGCATTGGCTGATGCGCTACTGGGCGCACTTGCACTTGGCGATATTGGGCAGCATTTTCCTGATACCGATGCGGCACATGCTGGATTGGATTCAAGGATTTTGCTGCGTTATGTTTATAGTAAAGTGCAAGAGGCTGGTTATAGTATAGGCAATGCTGATATCACGGTGATGTGTGAACGTCCAAAGCTGGCACCGCACAACAAAGCGATGCGCGCTAATATCGCGAGCGACTTACAAACGGATATTAGCAATATCAGTGTAAAAGCCACCACGACTGAAAAATTGGGATTTACGGGTCGTCAAGAAGGCATCATGGCCAATGCCGTGGTATTATTAGTCCCTAATACTGTTGAACCTACATAGATCGAAATTCGTGCTTGTAATACAGCGGCAGTCGCCCCATGTATCAACCACGTCTTTACACAATTATTTTTATATAAATAATCATTTTAATGAACCGCTTTATCAATAGGAGCTTTTATGAGTGAGCAAACCCCAAACACTGCTGCAAACGACGTTGAACAATTGATCCGTGATCAAATCCGTGACAATAAAGTCATTATCTACATGAAAGGCACACCGCAATTTCCGCAGTGTGGTTTTTCAGCGCGCTCTATCGAAGTGTTGACTCAGATTGGTCGTCCATTTGCGTTTGTAAACATTTTAGAAAACCCAGAAATTCGTGCAACGTTGCCAAAAATTGCGAACTGGCCAACTTTCCCACAATTATGGATTGATGGTGAGTTGATGGGCGGATCAGACATCATCTTGCAAATGTATCAATCAGGCGAGCTAAAGCCATTGGTTGAAGCAAACAGCCCTGCTGCTTAATACTTAAAAGTGTGAATTGGATGTATTTAATGTCCAATTATTCTTTGTAAGATACGAGCACAGCAAACCCAAGTAGTCATTAATGGCTATTTGGGTTTTTTTATTATTGCTATTAGTGTCACTAATACTCTATCTATTCTTGTCCTTACTAGTATTTCCACGCGCCTATGTCATTAGGCTTCGTTGTTTTTAGGGGATTTACCCCCATATATTGTCGAAGATACCAGCGATATAAATAATAATTATCAGATAATTAAGAGAGCTTTATGAATAACCAAACCAGTGAACAGTTAAATGAGCAGAGAGAAGCGGCTGAGCAGGCGGCGATTGAAAAGCGTCGTGAGCGTTTAAAAAACGAATCTACGCGGATCATTGAGATTGCTAACAATGAGTCATACTCAGCACTGAAGTGTATTCATCAGCTTAGTGTGGCGGGCGGTGCAACTGAAGCGACCTATATCGCTATTGAACAGCGCATTGTTGTGGACCAAGATCCAGCAGGTGCTTATCACTTGGCATTGTTGGCTCAAAACACGCCAGATTTGCCAATCGATGCTCGTCAACTTATCGAATTAGTAGTCAACAAGGGTGATAACCATCAGCGCTTGGCCTTGCTCAAAAACTTACCATTACCGCCAGTTGAGCTTATCAAAGCGCAGATTTTAGCGAGTGAGGATGGTGAGGCGATTGGTCAAATGAATGCCTATCTACAGATAAACCCAGAAGGGTATGGTAGCCATCATATGCTGTCTAGCGGTCAATCGGATCAGATCGTACCCTTGAGCCGTGGAAACAGTAATAACTAAGAGATCATTACGAACTCAAAAGCTAACAACCAAAGTGATGCTGGCGTAAGTATCTTTGCGCTTAATTATAATAGTTTTTATCCTAGCGTTTTTTAAGCGTGAAAAAATTGTTATAATGATGGGTTATTCAACCAATTATGAACGATTTATCTGAGTCGTTATCTTTTTTATAAATACGACTGACGTTTATTTGCTGATGGTTTTCTTATTTGAACACAAGATACGTCAATCAGCAGCGTTATGAGTCAAGTGAGGCACACATGCAATACCCAAAACATTACGACGTGATAGTAATCGGCGGTGGTCATGCTGGTACAGAAGCTGCTTTGGCGGCTGCACGTATGGGCGCTCAGACCTTATTGTTGACCCATAATATCGAGACGCTTGGTCAGATGAGCTGTAATCCCGCGATTGGCGGTATCGGTAAATCGCATTTAGTGCGTGAGATTGACGCATTAGGCGGCGCAATGGCGCTAGCAACGGACAAAGCAGGTATCCAGTTTCGTGTACTAAACAGCCGTAAAGGCGCTGCTGTGCGTGCCACACGTGCGCAAGCAGACCGTATCTTGTATAAAGCGGCTATTCGTCATACGTTAGAGAATCAACCAAACCTAGATATATTTCAGCAAGCCGCTGATGATATCTTAGTAGAGAATGGCCGTGCGACAGCTGTTGTGACCTCTACAGGTATTATTTTTAAGACCGAAACAGTCGTATTAACCTCAGGGACTTTCTTGGGCGGCGTCATTCATATTGGTCTAGAAAACTCAAATGGCGGGCGTGCAGGCGATCAGCCTTCTATCAAGCTCGCCGATCGCTTGCGTGAGCTGAAATTGCCAGTAGGTCGCCTAAAAACAGGCACGCCAGCACGTATCGATGCACGTAGCGTTGATTTTAGCGTGATGACGGTACAACCTGGTGATACGCCGCTGCCTGTCATGAGCTATATGGGTGATGTTTCTATGCATCCTGAGCAAGTCAACTGCTATATCACGCATACCAATGCGCGTACTCACGATATCATCCGTGAAAATCTTGATCGCTCGCCGATGTTCTCTGGCAAAATCGAAGGCGTAGGCCCGCGTTATTGTCCATCTATCGAAGATAAAATTCATCGTTTTGCGGACAAAGATAGCCATCAGATCTTTATTGAGCCAGAAGGCTTGACCACGCATGAGCTGTATCCGAATGGTATCTCAACCAGTTTGCCGTTTGATGTGCAGTTAGATTTTATTCATAGCATGAAAGGGCTTGAGAACGCCCATATCACGCGTCCAGGCTATGCAATTGAATATGATTATTTCGATCCACAAAACCTCAAGCCCACGCTTGAGACCAAATCGATTGATCGTCTGTACTTTGCGGGTCAGATCAATGGTACGACTGGCTACGAAGAAGCGGGCGTGCAGGGTTTGCTAGCAGGGACCAATGCCGCATTGGTGACGACCAACAATAGCGAGTTTGACACGTGGACCCCGCGCCGTGATGAAGCGTATCTTGGCGTACTTGTGGATGATTTGATCACCCATGGTACGACCGAGCCTTATCGTATGTTTACGAGCCGTGCAGAGTATCGTTTGCTGCTACGTGAAGACAATGCCGATCAGCGCTTGACAGAGACGGGTCGCAAGCTAGGGCTGGTAGATGATGTGCGCTGGCAAGCATATCAAGAAAAAATGGAGGCGATCTCGACAGAGACGTCACGCCTAAAAGACATGTGGGCCACGCCGACAAATACCTTGGGTCAGAAACTATCTGAGCAGACAGGTGAGGTACTCTCTAAAGAATCGACTGCCTTTGATTTGCTCAAGCGTCCGCAGATACGTTTTGCTGATATCGCGGCTATTACTGACTCAACCGTTGATGCGCAAGTAGGAGAGCAGATTGAGATTTCTGTCAAATATGCCGGCTATATCGATCGTCAGCAAGAAGATATTGATCAAATGAAGCGCTTAGAAAACACGGCGCTACCGCTAGATTTTGATTATAGTGTGGTATCAGGGCTATCAAACGAGATTGTACAAAAACTCACGCAAGTTCGTCCTGCGACGCTAGCTCAAGCTGGACGTGTCAGCGGTGTCACACCTGCGGCCATACAGTTATTGGCGATGACGGTCAAAAAACATAAAAAAGCAAAGGCTGCGCTTGACTCGTAACAGTAGTATGCTAAAGCCTTTTATAACAAAGCATCCATGATATAAAAAGCCCGTAATAATATTTTATTGCGGGCTTTTGTTTATTGAAAAACCACTCTATTATCGAAATAAAGTCTCATTCAAACTTGTCTTACTTGCTGCTTTGTCTCTATACTAGGTCGTAAAATCTGATTATTACTTATTAAATTTTCTTGTTGATGCTCATATCATGATGGGCTTGTCACCGAATTGAGCCTATTTATGATTGATGCTATTGTTTTTGCTATTACTATTGTATTCCCCAACCTTGCTTTGATGTGGTTGGGTTTTTTTATGCAAAGACGTGGCGAGGCGAGCCAAAGTTTCATTGATCAGGCATCCAGCTTTGTTTTTAACTACTGCCTGCCTTGCTTGCTATTCTTTAGCGTGGTCGATAGCGATGTTGATTATGGTCAGCAAGTTAAGCTAATTTTTGTTGGTATTTTGGTGACATTTGTCCTGTTCTTTGGGGCGGAGCTGTATGCTAAACGCTTCGTCAAACGTCCTGCCGACCAAGGCGTGTTCGTACAAGGTATTTTCCGTAGCAACATGGCGATTATTGGCCTTGCAACCGTTGCCAATGCTTATGGTGAGCGTGGTTTAAGTATTGGTGCCGTTTACATGGGCGTAGTCACCATATTGTTTAATATTTTAGCGGTCATTACGTTAAGTCGTGTCTCTAAAAGTGTGGATGATACTTTGATCAGTCGCAGTATTATGATCATCAAAAAGGTATTTACCAACCCACTTATTTTGGCATTGCTATCAGCATTCGCTTATAAGGCATTGCCATTGCCACCGCTTACAGGCGTTATTCATACAACGGGTGATCTATTAGCAGCGGTTGCATTGCCGCTGGCACTAATTTGCGCTGGTGCTAGTATTGATTTGAAATCGATGCTGAGTGCCTCAGGGTTATCTATGCAGGCAAGTATTGGTCGGATTGTGATTGCACCCACCGTCGCCATTGCGATTGGTTTGGCATTTGGTTTATCAGGCGTCCATATGGGCGTGTTATTCTTGATGGTGGCATCACCAGCCGCAGCGGCCAGTTATGTCATGGCAAAAGCGATGGGGGGTAATGACATATTGGCGGCCAATATTTTGGCGTTTACGACGGTGGTTGGTATGTTTGGCATGGCGTTTGGTGCGGCCGCCTTACGTGCGCTTGGTTTGATGTAGCTTATATAGTCAGTGCTTTGTTGGACATAGCGTCAACTGGTCGTTGTAATACTAAAACCCCCCTTTTTTCTATTTTGAAAAAAAGGGGGGGGGTTGAATGTCAATTTATATTGTCTCGGTTACGTTTTTCTTCTCGACGTTGCTTACGCTTAGGACTGGTACGATAGGTCAGATATCCACCGATAGCCATGACTGCAAGAAATGCCAAGATATACATAAATATCGACGAGCCAATCATAAGTGATGCACCGATAACCGCAGTTGCTTCCATGTCAAAAATCCAGTTAAGGTTTGGCAATAATTATGCAAGTGTCTCATTTGATTGTAAAGTAAATAAGTTTAGCTCCGGTGTAAGTTCAAGTGAACGAATACGCGCTGCTTGATTATGTACATTAGCGGTTACAATCAATTCATCTGGTTGATGGGTTGCCAAAAACGCAGCCAATTTTGGTTTGACTGTCTCGACAGAACCAATGAATGAAACTGACAGCGCATTATCTACCATCATTTTTTCTGCTTGGCTCCAGATGCTGTCCATATCGTGCGTAGGTTTTGGCATTTGACCTGTCTCACCACGGCGCAAACGTACAAAGCTCTGCTGTGCTGAGGTAAAGTGATACTGAGCAGTCTCATCGTCGTCAGCCAGTAACAAGTTTGCAGCCAGCATGACATAAGGCTTATCTAAATAGGCAGACGGTTTGAACTGCTCACGATAGGCTTTAATTGCTTGTCCTAGCATTTGCGGTGCAAAATGTGAGGCAAACACATAGGGCAGTCCTAAATGCGCGGCTAAGGTCGCACCAAATAGGGACGAGCCCAATATCCAAATAGGGACGCCTGATCTGGCGCCAGGGAACGCTTGTACAGGGCTGCCATCTGTATCATTGCCCAAGAAGTACATCAGTTCTTGGACGTCTTGTGGAAAACGCTCGGCGTCTTGCATTTGGCGGCGCAGTGCCTGAAACGTCGCCCCATCAGTGCCAGGTGCGCGTCCTAAACCCAAGTCAACACGGTCGCCATAAAGCGCTTGTAAGGTGCCAAACTGTTCAGCGATGACCAGCGGGGCGTGATTAGGTAGCATCACACCGCCTGCCCCAATACGGATACGCTCGGTTTGGCTACCGATGTGCGACAGCAATACTGAGGTTGCTGCACTGGCGATACCCGGCATATTGTGATGCTCAGCCATCCAATAACGGTTTAGACCAGATCTTTCTGCTTGCTGTGCGGTTTCAACCGTTTGGGCGATGCCTTCAGCGATGGTATGGCCTTCAGGTACAGGTGCGAGATCTAAAAAAGATAAAGGGATTTTGTTATTCATAAATTATCCAGTAGAGTGACTAATTATTTTCTCTTGATATGCTTGTCACCATTACCGATTTCAAGCCGTGTGACCAAGCAGTAACAATTCACAACAAAGCGCCATTAGTGGGTAGTAGGTATAGCTAGCAAAAGATAAGGCTGCTGATAAGCTTGCTATCAAACATATCTATATCAAAAGTATTTGTATAACAAAACCAGTCGCACACGCACATAAAAAAAGCAGGCAACCTAAGTTACCTGCTTTTTTAAAATGACATTATGTAAATGGTAAGTTATTCAAATCACTTATTTGGCTTGATTGCCAAGCTTATAAGCGACCACATAATCACCGATCTTCGTACCTACTGAACCATGTCCACCAGCAACCAACACGACCATTTGCTCACCTTTAGAGTTCAAGTAGGTCATAGGTGTAGCCTGACCACCTGCTGGAATACGTACATTCCATAGGACATCGCCATTCTTTAGATCATAAGCACGGAAGTTGTTTTCTGTTGCTGCTGACAAGAATGCGACGCCACCTTTAGTGATGATAGGTCCACCAATACCAGGTACCCCCAATTCAAACTTGATTGGAATAGGAGATAAGTCCTGTACGGTACCGTTTTTGCGCTGATAAGCAATCTCGCCTGTGGCCAGATCAGCACCTGCGATAGTGCCCCATGGTGGCTGCTGGCAAGGTACACCAAGTGGTGATAAGAATGGTCCCATTTCTACCGCATAGTCTGCGCCTTCGTTGGCATTCACACCTTGTTCACCTTTATTGGTCTCAACATCGCCAAGTGTGTCTTTAGGGATGAGTTTTGAGGTAAAGGCAAGGTAAGTTGGCATACCGAACATCACGCCATTTTCAGGATCAACAGCGATTCCGCCCCAGTTAAAGGTACCAAAGTTACCAGGATAGACTAACGTACCGTTGGTTGATGGTGGCGTGTAGCGACCGTCGTAGTTGAGTTTGTTGAACTCAATACGGCACATCATCTGATCGATGAGACTTGCGCCCCACATATCTTTTTCAGTCAGTTTCTCAGGCGCAAAGCTCAGACCAGAGTAAGGCTGTGTAGGCGATGCATGTTCACCAGCAATGAGATAGCCTTGCGGTGCATCACGTTCTTTGATAGGTACAATAGGCTCGCCTGTGGCACGGTTCAAGACATAAACATCGCCTTGTTTGGTCGGTACCACCAATGCAGGCTGGACACCATCAGCGGTATCTAAGTCAAGCAGTGTTGGCTGCGCAGGCGTGTCCATATCCCAAAGGTCATGATGGACAAACTGCTGTACCCAGCGCGCTTCACCAGTTTTCAGATCTAGTGCGACCACAGAGGTTGCATACTTTTCTTCAGCAGCATTACGATAGCTACCGAGCTGATCGGGCGTGCGATTGCCCATTGGGAAGTAGGCCAAGCCAAGCTCTTCATCAGCACTGGCAGTCGACCATGAGTTTGGCGAGCTGGTGCGATAGACTTGAGTTGGATCATTGACATCAAAAGGGGCTGTGTTGTCAGGATCGCCTGAATCCCAGTTCCACATAAGCTCGCCAGTATTCACGTCATAAGCACGGATCACACCAGAGGGTGAGTTTACATCGTAGTTGTCGTTAACAGCACCAGCGACAATAATAACGCCGCCTGCAACCACTGGGGCAGACGTTGAGTAGTAGTAGCCTGCTTGCTGGAACGGCATATTGTGCATCAAATCTAATGCACCATCTTCACCAAAGTCTTGACAGCGTTGTCCTGTTTTTGGATCGAGGGCATATAGCTTGGCATCAGAAGTTGGGATAAAGATCTTGGCATCGCATTGCTTGGAAGGATTTTCAAAGGTATTCCCAGCAATTTTTTGCACCAATGTATCGCCAGTCGCAGCCGGTTTATTAGCCGCTACTACGTTATTATCAGTGGTATCACTGACGGCGCTATTGCTAGCTGTCTCGGTATTAGCATTAGCTGCTGGCGTAGTGCTGTTTGTACCAGCTTGACCAGCGTAATAAGAGACACCGCGGCAAGTTTGATGCTGACGTTGGAGGTTTTCGCCAACCTTAGGATCGAACTTCCATAGAGTCTCACCAGAGTCGGCATCTAATGCTAGCACCCAGTTGTGCGGCGTACACATATAAAGAGCGTTGCCGATCTTTAGTGGGGTTGCTTGATAAGTGGTTTCACCAACGTCATTAGGACCTTTGACATCACCGGTTTGGATTTGCCAAGCGAGTTCTAAATCTTTGACATTATCAGTGTTGATCTGAGCCAGAGGAGAGTAGCGTTGTCCATAATCAGTACGGCCATACGCGCTCCATTCGCCATCTGGTGTTTGCTC
This sequence comes from Psychrobacter sp. UBA2514, assembly GCF_002341255.1. NCBI lineage: Bacteria > Pseudomonadati > Pseudomonadota > Gammaproteobacteria > Moraxellales > Moraxellaceae > Psychrobacter > Psychrobacter sp. UBA2514. Next base: position 59,167 of record NZ_DDNS01000018.1, on the reverse strand, counting down.
ACCAGTGGATAATGGGTCGCCAAGGTTGGTAGAAGTGGCATTTTGATCGCCGTCATCTTTGGTAGTTAAATCGAGCTCGCCCAATTTGTCGGTGGCATTATTGGCCATACTACCAAAAGAGAGCAGTGCGCCCACAACCACACTGGCCATTAGTCCCCAATAATAAAGAGGACTTTTCTTAGTGTTGTTTGTGGTTGTTACTTGAGCGTGTTTCCCGTGCATCTTCTTAGAGACCCACGGTAAAAGCATTAATAAACCAAATATTAGTGGGAAACCCAAGCGAGTTGCCAGCGCCCACCAGTAAAATCCAGATTCCCACAGTGCCCAAACCATCGTTATGACGATGAAAAGAGCGTAGAGGCCGTAAGCACTCCAATGTTTTTTGAACAACAAAAAAGCGGTCGCAAGCATCGCTGCGCCAGCAAAAAGATAGTAAGGACTACCGCCTAAAGAGAGCAGATAAGCGCCGCCAATAAGCAAAGGGGCGGCAAAAACTGCCATAATGATCGCTACGAGTTTTTCCATGAGCGGTATCACCTGTTACATAGAAGCAAATGAACATGCAGTGGTCGACACCCAGTACAAATCAATGTCTAGGCGTCCAGCAATACATGCAGAAATAAAAAAGAAATCAAACGTTGAATAACGTTTGAGACTGTATTTTATCACTTATGCATAAGCTCGGTAAAGGTGGCGTAAGGTAGGACAGACGCTCTAGCCGCTTTGTTTAGTTGTCAAATTGTTTCTGACACAGATCCATAAAGGCGCGGCCATACTGGCGAACCTCAGCATCATCACGCACCGCCATCCAACTGGTAAAGCGGCCAAAGTGATCGACCGGTATAGCAGTAAGGTTATGATAATGACTAGGCTCAAATGCCATCTCCGCGATGATCCCAATCCCTAAACCTAACCCGACATACGTACTGATCACGTCAGCGTCGAGAGCCGCTAAAACAATATCAGGCTCTAGCCCTGCATCGCTAAAAGTTTTATCAATAGCGCTGCGACCCGTATAGCCGCCGTGATAAGTGATAATAGGATAGCTGGCAAGCGTGGGCAGATCGATAGTTTCTAGACCGGCAAGCTCATGATCTTTAGGGACGATAATGCGATGGTTCCAATCATAGTAGCGGTGGCAGCGTAGATAGTTATTATGAAGTAGCGATTCGGTAGCGATACCGATGTCCGCCTGTCCGCGAATGACCATCTGCGCGATAGTTTCAGGATCAGCTTGCTGCAGAATCAAATTCACCTTAGGGAAGCGCTCTTTAAAGTCTTTTACCACATGTGGCAAGACATAACGCGCCTGCGTATGCGTGGTGGCAATGGTGAGCGTACCTGTATTAGGATTATTATAATCGAGGCTTAAGTTCTCAATCGTACGTATTTCAGCAAAGATAGCTTCGATATGTGGCAGTAGTGCAGTGCCCATGTCGGTAAGGCCGGTTAAGCGCTTGCCTTGACGGATAAACACATCTGTTTTTAGTTGACTCTCAAGCGCAGCAATGTGCTTGGATAAGCTCGATTGACTGGTATGCAGTACAGTTGCCGCTTGGCTTAAATTATAGCCATTGATGACGGTATGCCATACTGTTTCCAGCTGCTTGAGCTGAATTTGTAAATGTCGCTGGTTGACCACTACATCAATTGCCATTACTGAATCCTATTGTATGACGATACCAACCTTATCTGTATTAAAAAGGTCTGTATATGAAAGTAAAAACGTATAAGTATGCCGTAAAGGGCTAGTGTAAAACAAAGGTTTTATTCTTGTATATAATAAATAGCTATCAATTTATAATAATTATGAATATATGAGTAGGATTTTTAATATTAGTTATAAGTCTCTATTTTATCAAGGCAAAACAACCAAAATAGTACTAGCTATTGTATTAGACACAAACATAAAAACAGCTGCCTTCTAAAAGACAGCTGTTCATCATCTATATACTCATCTATGACCAATCAGTTTGGCGAACCAGACTTATTTGGCGATATCGTAACGATCCGCATTCATGACTTTACTCCAAGCACTGACAAAGTCACGAACGAATTTCTCTAAGTTATCATCCTGCGCATATAGCTCAGCATAAGCACGCAAGATAGAGTTTGAGCCAAATACCAAATCCACACGGCTGGCTTGCCATTTGGTATTACCGGTACTACGCTCACGTATTTCGTAACTATTGACCGTGTTGCTTGACTCGTCACCTGTTTTCACGGGATGCCACGTGTAGTTCATGTCGGTCAAGTTGACAAAGAAGTCATTGGTCAAGACCCCAGCACGGTCAGTGAAGACGCCTTGTTGGCTTTGACCATGGTTGGTATCAAGGACGCGCATACCGCCAATCAATACCACCATCTCAGGCGCGGTCAATCCCATTAGCTGCGTGCGATCGAGCAGCATCTCTTCAGGAGAGACTGCATAGTCTTCTTTGACCCAGTTGCGATAGCCGTCATGCAAAGGCTCCAAGTCTGCAAAAGATTCGGTATCGGTCATTGCCGCTTCTGCATCACCGCGACCTGCGGTAAATGGTACCGTAACCTCTATGCCTGCATCATTCGCTGCCTGCTCAATAGCAGTATTACCAGCAAGCACAATCAAATCGGCCAAGCTCACGTCTTTATCAAAATCAGACTGAATGCGGGTTAACGCCTCAAGCACACGTTGCAGCTGTTCTGGCTCATTTCCTGCCCAGTCCTTTTGAGGGGCTAAGCGGATACGTGCGCCATTTGCGCCGCCGCGATAGTCTGATGCGCGGAATGTACGTGCGCTGTCCCATGCGGTAATGATTAATTCACGGCGGCTCAAATCACTGTCCAATATTTGTGATTTTAGCGCTGCAATATCATCAGCATTCAAGTCTGCATTGCCTGCTGGAATAGGGTCCTGCCAGATAAAGTCTTCGCTCGGTACATCTGCCCCTAAGTAACGAGATTTAGGCCCTAGGTCACGGTGAGTTAGCTTGAACCATGCTTTGGCAAACACCTCATCAAAATACGCTGGGTCGTTATGGAATTTCTCTGAAATCTCACGATAAACAGGATCTTTAATCAGTGCCATGTCAGCATCAGTCATGATCGGATTACGGCGGACACTTGGATCATGAGCGTCTAATGGACGGTCTTCTTCTTTTATGTCAGTCGGCTCCCACTGCCATGCACCTGCTGGACTTTTGGTTAATGCCCAATTGTGGTTCAATAATAATTCAAAATAGCCATGATCCCACTGGGTTGGATTGGTTGTCCACGCGCCCTCAATACCGCTTGAAACAGTATCACCTGCATTGCCATTACCTTTAGGATTGCGCCAGCCTAGACCTTGCTCTTTGACGTCTGCCGCTTCTGGCTCGTCTTCTAGTGTGGTCGCATCGCCATTACCGTGACACTT